>CAVHWJ010000001.1:0-8779 GCA_963639565.1 uncultured Prevotella sp.
AGCAACTGGTATGTGCGCCTCAACCGCAAGCGTTTCTGGGGTAAGGAGATGAGCAAGGACAAGCTGTCGGCCTACCAGACGCTTTACATCTGTCTGGAGACTGTGGCTAAACTCGTTGCGCCTTTCGCTCCTTTCTATGCCGACCGCCTGTATCTCGACCTCACGGCGGCGACAGGCAGGGGCGGAGAAAGTTCGGTGCATCTGGCCAAGTTCCCTGAGGCTGACGAGAGTTATATCGACGCTGACCTCGAAGCGCGCATGAGCATGGCGCAGAAGATAACGTCGATGGTTCTCGCCCTGCGCCGCAAGGTGAACATCAAGGTGCGCCAGCCGCTCCAGGCTATCGTGATACCGGCAGTGGACGATGAACAGAAGGTTCACATCGACGCTGTTAAGGAACTGATAAAGAACGAGGTAAACGTAAAGGAACTGCGCTTTGTCGAGGGTTCGGGCGTGCTCGTGAGAAAGGTGAAGTGCAATTTCCGCACCATGGGCAAGAAATTCGGAAAGCTGATGAAGGGCATCGCCGCCGCCATGGACGCGCTGTCGCAGGAGGAAATCGCCGCCCTTCAGAACGACGGCAAACTTGACGTGACAGTGGACGGACAGACGGTTGCCGTGGAATCAGCCGACGTGGAGATTATCAGCGAGGACATCCCGGGGTGGCTCGTGAGCAACGAGGGCAACCTGACTGTCGCGCTGGAGGTGGAACTCACCGACGAATTGCGCAACGAGGGAATGGCTCGCGAACTTATCAACCGCATACAGAACATCCGCAAGGACAACGGACTGGAGATTACCGACCGCATCAACGTGACGGTGACTCCCGACGCGGCGGTGGAGTCTGCCCTCACGGGGTATGCCGACTATATCAAGACGCAGGTGCTGGCCGACAGCATCACGGCGGAAGCCAACGACGGGACGGAGATTGACATCGACGGACTGAAACTGAACGTGAAAGTGACTAAATCATAACTATATGACGGTGTGGCCGAGGGGGAGAAAGTCCGCCTTGGCCGCGCCGCATCTTATTACCTTTAAAAATCTTACTATTATGGCAACTGAAAAAACACGCTACAGCGACGAAGAACTGGAGGAGTTCCGCCAGATAATCAACGACAAGCTAAGTCTTGCGCGCCGCGACTATAACCAGATGATGCACTCGCTGATGAATGTGGACGGCAACGACGTGGACGACACGTCGCCAACTTACAAGGTGCTCGAAGAGGGCAGCGCAACACAGTCGAAAGAGGAGATGATGCAGCTGGCGAGCCGTCAGCAGAAATTCATCCAGGGACTTGAGGCGGCTCTCGTGAGGATAAAGAACAAGACCTACGGCATCGACCGCATAACTGGAGAGCTGATACCGAAGGAGCGTCTGCGCATCGTTCCGCATGCTACATTGAGTGTGGCGTCAAAGAATGCAAGAAAGAAATAAATTATTGATGGTTTCAGGAATTTCATGTAACAAGAAGGGGCTGATTGCCTGTCTGACAGTCATTTTGGCGATTGCCATCGACCAGCTGATAAAGTTCTGGGTGAAGACATCGATGCCTCTGGGCAGCCAGATACACATCACTGACTGGTTCTACATCCGCTTCATAGAGAACAACGGAATGGCATACGGAATGACGTTCATCAACAAACCGGTGCTCAGTCTCTTCCGCCTTGTGCTTATCAGTCTGTTGGGGTGGTACATTTTCCGGCAGATACGCCAGTCGGCGCGCACGTTCTATGTCTTCGTGCTCAGTCTCGTGTTCGCCGGAGCCGCCGGTAACCTGATAGACTGTATGTTCTACGGACTCATCTTCAACGGTTCGTCGCCGTTTTACGTGTCATACCTCGTGCCTTTCGGACAGGGCTATTCGTCGTTCCTCACGGGCAAGGTGGTGGATATGTTCTATTTCCCGCTGATAGTCACCACGTGGCCCGACTGGGTGCCGCTGTGGGGCGGCGACGAGTTCGTGTTTTTCAGTCCGATATTCAACTTCGCCGACGCGTGTATCAGCGTGGGCTTCGTGCTGCTCGTGGCCTTTTGCAGAAAGGAACTCTCGCAGCTGTCGTTCGGTAAACAATGATGTATCGCCAGTATATGATGAAACGATTTACGACACTGTTTCTCCTGACAATCGTCGCCGCCTTGGCCTTCGTCTCCTGCAAGCCGCAGGTGCCGGGGAAATATCTCCAGCCGGGTGAAATGGAGGACATCCTCTTTGACTACCACATCGCGATGGGCATGGTGTCGCCGAACGACACCAACGACTTTGAGAAGCGGATGTACGCGGCTTCGGTGTTCAGGAAACACGGCATCACGGAGGCGGAGTTCGACTCCTCCCTCGTGTACTACACGCGCCATTCCGACCGTCTGCTCACAATCTACGAGAACGTGTCGAAACGCATGGGCGACGAGGCGGTGTCATTGGGCGCGTCGTCTGCCGACATCGCCAATTTCGGCGAGAACGCTGCCAACGGCGACACCGCCAACGTGTGGAAGGAGGCAGCGTCGATGGCACTCGCCACGGTTGTTCCCGACAACGTGGAGTCGTTTCACATAGCTGCCGACACGGCGTTCCACAAGGGTGACAAACTGGTGTTCTCGTTCGACACGCAGTTTATCTTCCAGGACGGCTACAAGGACGCTGTGGCGTTGATGGCGGTGCGGCTGGGCAACGACAGTGTGGTGTCGAAGACTGTGCATATCTCTGAGTCCAACAGGTACAGCATCGTGATTGCCGACGAGCAACGCATGGGCATAAAGGACATAAGGGGTTTTATTTGTCTCAACAATCCCCCCAACTCATCGCTGACCACGCTGAAACTGATGTTCGTCTCGAATATCTCGCTCGTAAGATGCCACGTCAAGGCGGCGCAACCGTTTAACTTGAAGGAAGATGAACGCAAGACGCAGGATAGCCTCCAACAGGGTGTGGCTCGACGGTAAACCGCTCGGTCTCTATGTGGTGGAAACAGCGGGGAACGAAGTGGAACGCTTCTACCCTCTCGCGGAGGAACTGCCGTTCACGGAGTGGGTTCAGGGCGAGGTGTTCCTGTATACAAGGGATGACGGAAAGGTTGAGGTTTCATCGGATGTCGCATCAAAAACGTAACGCTTATGGATAAAATCGACAAGGCGGTAAGCTCCGCATACAGGCAGGAACTGAAGAACAGGATACTGCACACTGCCATGCCCATGTTCAAACAGAGGGGCATCAAGGCCGTGCGCATGGACGACATAGCGCAAAGTCTGGCGATGTCGAAGCGCACGCTGTATGAAATCTACGCCGACAAGGAGACGCTGCTCTTGGAGTGCGTCAAGCTCGACAGCGAGGAGTTCACAAAGCGGTTGCAGGACTACGCCCTGTCGGCTGAGAACGAACTGGATATTGTCGTTACGTTTTTCAGGATGAAATTCGCCGACCTTGATTCGCTAAACCCACAGTTCCTTATGGACTTGAAGAAATACGACAACGTGATGAATTTCTTTCGCGATAGGCGCGAGGAACAGAGCCAGAACACCACCGAACTCATGGAGCGGTGCATAGAGAACGGATATTTCGTTAAGGACATCAACTATTCGGCGATAGTGGGCATCAACGATGAAATCGTCAATTCCGGCATACTTTACCAGCTCCTCGACCGCCATTCCATGCGCGACGTGTTCTGCAATTTCTTCATCGTCATGTTGCGCGGCATCTGCACTGAGAAAGGTCTCGTGATGCTCGACACGTATTTCAGGAAATCACCGCTCTGAGCAGTCGGCTTATATGTGATACCTGTAACGCTTGGTGGCGCGTTGCGGTGTCATTCCTCCTGTGGGGTAAGAAACATCGTCGTTTTCCCCTTGAACCGTTTTTCCCGTATATCTCACACCGCCGTACTGTGAATACCGCTGGCGGATGCGGTCCACGTAATCCACCGTCTCCGCACCGCGCATATAACCGTTTTTCACCACCTCGTCATTATAGTATTCCGGCTTTTGCAGCCGCAGCACCCACGGCGCGACGTGCGACCAACGCCGCGGGTCTCCCCCGTTCTTTCGTGTCAGAGCCATGGCATCCTTGATGTGGTTCGCGCCGCCGTTGTAGCTGGCGAGGACGAAACACTGTCGGTCGGCAGCCGACGGCACGTCGCGGAACGCCGCGGTGAGTTCGGCGATATACCTCGTCGCCGCCTCGATGCTCCGTTCGGGGTTGAACATATCCGAACGCGCCAGTCCCAAGTGGTCGGCCGTGGACGGCATAATCTGCATCAGTCCGCAAGCCCCCGCCCACGACCTTGCGTTAGGGTCGAAACACGACTCCTGATAACACTGCGCGGCGAGCAGCCGCCAGTCCCACCTCGCGTTGGGGGCGTAGCGGCGGAAAAGGTTGTCGTATTTTGAAATCACTCCGTTGGAGCGGTCAAGGAACGGCGCGTAGACATGGCGCTTAACGCTCTGCCCCGAGAATATCGCGCGCTCCTCCCTCTGCACTTCGGCATAGAGGTTCTTGTCAAGCCAACGGTTCAGCGTGTCCGCCAGACTCCTGTTGCCACCCGACACCGCCCATTGCGCCTTGCCGTCGCCGCTCAACACGCCGCACGGTTTCAGTCCGCTTTTCTCCGCCCTACCCTTTGGCAGCAGAAAGGCTATCAGGTCTGCGTCGCCCTCCTTCAGTTTGTTTATCATCTCCGTGGTGTCCCGGCACACCTCCACCCGGAGCGAAACGCCGAGCTTCTGCGCGAATTTCTCGCATACGAGATACTGCGTTCCCATGGGGCGGCCATGGTAGTCGAAATACGTGTCGGGACCGCTCATGGTGAGCATAATCAACTCGCCGCAGTCCACTATGTTCTCCACCGACATCGTTCCGCCCGTGGAGGACTTTCCGCCGTCAGCCGTGTTCTCGTCCTTCACCTCCCCCCACGGCGTTACGACAGCATCGCGCTTCTTCTCGCCGCACGACGAGACGGTGAGGAGGGTAAGCGAGAACACTGCGAGGGAAATGTATTTTACGGACATATTTATAATGTTGTCAATCCTGTTTTCGTTCATCGACTTTCAAAAAGGAATACAAAGGTAGTCTTTTTCTTGCAGATAAAAGCGAAAAAGAGTAATTTTGCAATTTGTAGAAACCAAAACAGTATGTTATGATAAGAATAGCAGTGCAGTCCAAGGGGCGTCTCGCCGACGACACGATGAACCTCTTGGCAGAGTCTGACGTGAAGATAAACGCCAAGCGCAGGACGTTGCTTGTGCAGTCGGCGAATTTCCCGATAGAGATACTTTACCTCCGTGACGACGACATCCCTGAGAGCGTCGCTACCGGCGTTGCCGACATCGGCATCGTGGGCGAGAACGAATACGAGGAGCGCGGCGGCGGCGCGGCGATAGTGACGAAACTCGGCTTCAGCAAGTGCCGCCTGTCGCTCGCCATCCCCAAGAGCGCGTCGTACACCGGACTGGACTGGTTCAACGGAAAGAAGATAGCCACCTCCTACCCCAACATCCTCAGGAGATTTCTTGACGAAAAGGGCATAGAGGCGGAGATACACGTGATAACGGGAAGCGTGGAGATAAGTCCGGGCATCGGACTCTCCGACGCTATCTTCGACATCGTGAGCAGCGGTTCTACGCTGGTGAGCAACAACCTCATGGAGGTGGAGACGGTGATGAAGAGCGAGGCTCTGCTCATCGCCAACAAAGAACTCCCGGAGGAGAAGAAGGAGATACTTGACCAACTGATATTCCGCTTCAAGGCGGTGATAAACGCGGTGGACAAGAAATACGTGAGGATGAACGCCCCGAAGGCGAACATCCAGAAAATCATCGACGTACTGCCCGGTCTGAAAAGTCCCACGATAATACCGCTCGCCGACGGCGACTGGTGCTCAATCCACACGGTGCTCGACGAGAAGCGTTTTTGGGAGATTATCGGCAAACTGAAGGAGATGGGGGCGCAGGGAATACTCGTCACACCTATCGAGAAGATGATTTTGTAAAAAAAGTACGTACAGATGAACATCATAGAATATCCCAAGGAAGAGACGTGGAAAGACATTCTCTCACGCCCTGCCATTGATTTGACGGGACTGACGGAAACCGTCACCACGGTGTTGGACGACATAAAAAAGCGCGGCGACGAGGCGGTAAGGGAATACGAACTGAAATTCGACCACGCAAGTCTGAAAGCCCTGCGCGTGACGGAAGAGGAAATCGCCGCCGCCCTTGAAGGGACAGGTGAAGAACTCCTTGAAGCCATAAGACTCGCCCACCGCAACATATCGAAGTTCCACGAGGAGCAGCGTTTCGGGGGAATAGAGGTGGAGACGCAACCCGGCGTTACCTGTATGCAGCGCAGCGTGCCGATAGAAAATGTGGGACTGTATATTCCCGGCGGCACCGCACCGCTCTTCTCCACCGTTCTGATGCTCGCCACCCCGGCAAAGATAGCCAGTTGCGGGAGGATAGTGATGTGTACGCCGCCCGACAAAGACGGCAATGTGAACAAGGCCGTGCTGGCGGCAGCCAGCATCGCCGGAGTTCACGAGATATACAAGATTGGCGGTGTACAGGCTATCGGTGCTATGGCTTACGGAACGGAATCCGTGCCGAAGGTACACAAGATATTCGGACCGGGAAACCGCTTCGTAATGGCGGCCAAGCAACAGGTGAGTATGCACGACACCGCGATCGATATGCCGGCAGGTCCTTCGGAAGTGTGCATCGTGGCTGACGACACGGCGCGACCCGACTTCATCGCCGCCGACCTGCTCTCGCAGGCGGAGCACGGCACAGACTCACAGGCGATACTCATCACCACATCGCGGCAGATACTGAATGACGTGGAAGTGGAACTGAAATCGCAGCTCGCCACACTGCCGCGGCGCGAGTTCGCCCAAAAGTCGTTGGATTCCAGCAAGCTAATCCTCGTTGAGGACTACGGCACGGCGATGAGGATGTCGAACGCATACGCCCCGGAACACCTTATCATAGCCACCGCCAATTTCATGGAACTCAGCCAAAAGGTTGTCAATGCCGGCAGCGTGTTCCTCGGCAACTACGCCTGTGAAAGTGCCGGCGACTATGCCAGCGGCACGAACCACACGTTGCCCACACACGGCTACGCCACGGCGTATAACGGAGTGAACCTCGACAGTTTCTGCCGCAAGATTACTTTCCAGCACCTCACGCCCGAGGGAATAAGGAACATCGGACGCGCCGTGGAGATTATGGCGGAAAACGAGTCGCTCGAAGCCCACAAAAGGGCGATGACGCTAAGGATAAAAGAGGTGGGCGAGTGAACGTTCATAAGCGTTAGTTCAAAAGAGTTAGTTCAATAACAGGCAAGCATAACAAAGCAAGCAAATACATGAAAGATCTGGAACTCCTTCTAAGGAAGAATATCCTCAGACTGAAACCATACAGTTGCGCGCGCAACGAGTTCAAGGGCAAGGATGCGAGGGCTTTTCTCGACGCAAACGAAAACCCGTATAACAGTCCGCTGAACCGCTACCCCGACCCTCTTCAGGAGGAACTGAAAAAGAAAATCTCGCCCATCAAGAAGGTGTACCCGGAGTGCATCTTCCTCGGCAACGGGTCGGACGAGGCGATAGACATCGTTTACCGCTGTTTCGCCGAACCTGGGAAAGACAACGTGGTGGCGATAGAACCGACATACGGGATGTACCGCGTGTGCGCCGACATCAACGATGTGGAATACAGGGCGGTGGAACTTGACGGGGATTTCGGACTGTCGGCAGACAATATTCTCGCCGCATGCGACGAACACACCAAAGTCGTTTGGCTCTGTTCGCCCAACAACCCCACAGGCAACAGTCTCGACAGGGACGAAATGGTGAGGATAATCACGGAGTTCGACGGCATCGTGGTGGTGGACGAGGCGTATTCCGACTTTGCCGCCCAACAGCCGCTGCGTCTCGAACTGCACAAATACCCCAACCTCATCGTGCTCAACACGTTCAGCAAGGCGTGGGGATGCGCTGCGGTGCGTGTGGGCATGGCGTTCGCGCATCCCGACATAATAAGCGTCTTCAACAGTGTGAAATATCCCTACAATGTGAGTCTCCCGGCACAGGAGGCGATAAACAGACAGCTCGACAAGAGGCTCGACGTGGACAAATGGGTGAGAATACTGCTCATGGAAAGGGAGCGCGTGATAGAGGCTTTCAAACTTCTCCCCACTTGCGAGAAGGTCTACCCTACCGACGCCAATTTCTTCCTTGCAAAGATGACCGACGCTGACCGTGTGTACAAGTTTCTCATGGAGAACGGAGTGATAGTTAGGAACAGGTCGTCGGTGACGCTGTGCGACAACTGTCTGCGAGTGACGATAGGAAGCAAGTCGGAGAATACCGAACTCCTCTCGCTGCTCAGGCAATACAAGTGACGATTAAACCGACGGTAAAAGATGCACTTTATAGGTATAGAGATTGCCGTGACGGCGTTTCTGATTATCGGTTTGTTCCATCCGGTGGTGATAAAGACGGAGTATTACACCGGGGTGAAATTCTGGTGGGTGTTCCTCGTTGTGGGATTGCTCAGTATAGGAACAGCCCTTTTCGTGGAGAATACTTTTCTCTCTGCTGTCCTCGGTGTGTTCGGGGCTTCCTGTCTTTGGTCTATCGGCGAACTCTTCGAGCAGCGTCGGAGGGTGAAGAAAGGGTGGTTCCCGCTTAACCCTAAGCGAGAGGACGAATATAAGGACGAAGGTTCAGAAAAACAGGATTGACGATTTATGAAGACCAGACTTATCGTCGTGGGCAAGACCAACGACAAGAA
>CAVHWJ010000001.1:9041-11078 GCA_963639565.1 uncultured Prevotella sp.
GTCGGCGGACCTTACGGCTTTTCAAAAAAGGTATATGACCGTGCCGATTCCCTCATATCCCTTTCAAAGATGACATTCTCCCACCAGATGATACGTCTGCTGTTCGTAGAACAACTGTACAGGGCTTGCACAATAATAAATGGCGAGCCTTATCACCATGAATAGTTGATTGCTATACGCCTTACTTTGATGCTGAAATAAGAATAGGTAGCAACATAATACAAAGAAACCGGAACTGCATTATGTAAGTTCCGGTTTCTTTTGTAATCGTATTGTCCCAACTTATTCCTAATTGTTGGAAGATCCTCCCACAATGTCGAGAAGTTCGTTGGTGATTGCCTGCTGACGGCTCTTGTTGTACTGCAAGTTAAGCTCGCGCAACAGTTCGTCGGCATTGTCCGTGGCTGTCTGCATGGCAACCATACGGGCGGCGTGCTCAGAGGCGTTGCTGTCGAGCAAGGCAGTGTAGAGCATCAGGTGGGCGAGCTTCGGCATGAGAGACCTCAGCACGGTGGACATATCAGGCTCTACGATAAAATTGTCGTTGAGCGGTTTTGCCTCCACCTTTGCCTTCTCCTCTTCCTCGCGAGCGTTCTTGCGCAGATACTCCTGCATTTCGGCAGTCACCACCTTGTGCGAGAGGTCACGGTCGTTGTCCTGGCCAATCGCCTCGCTCTGGAGCGGAAGGAACGTCTTGCGCTGAAGGATCTGCGAACCCGCGCTTTTGAAATGATGATATATTATCTCAACGCGGTCGATTTCGCCATGCACGAATTTCTCGCCTAACTCACGGGCAATCTCGATACATTTCTGGACGTTGGGCTTGTCGGCGAGTTCCGTAAAGTCGCCCGCACTCTTCAGCCCCATTTTGTCCACCTGTTCCGCAACCTTTCTTCCAACCGGATATACCACGATGTCGTCGTTGCTAAGTCCGCTCTCCTCGATGGTCTTGCGGAGCATCTTGACGACATTGGCATTGAAGCCGCCGCACAAACTGCTGTTGGAAGCAAACACGACGTATGCCGCATGCTTTACAGGACGTACATCACTGAAAATGGTGTGTGCATCTGCTTCACTTGCGAGAAACGAGAGGAGAATGCGCTCTAGCATATTCTCATACGGGAGCATATTCTCAATCATTTGCTGGGCATGGTGCAGCTTTGACGAAGCAACCATCTTCATGGCACTCGTGATCTTGCGGGTGCTGTTTACCGAAGCAATCCTGCCTTTAATCTCTTTCAGTGACGGCATAGGCTATCAGTTTTTATACTGTCCGGCGATGTCGGCCATCACACTTTCGATGATGTGCTTCACATCGTCATTTATAACTCCGGAAGTCAGAACGTCGATGACATCCTCCTTGTGGGCGGTGCGCAACTTGTCGAGGAACGCGTCCTGACACTCGCGGACTTTCTCCACGGGAACGTCGCGCATCAGTCCGTTGATACCGCAATAAAGGATAGCAATCTGCTCGCCTACGGGCATCGGACTGTACTGCGGCTGGATGAGCAACTGGTTGTTCTTGCGTCCGCGGTCGAGGGTCATGGCAGTCACGGCATCCATATCGCTCGAGAACTGTGAGAAAGACTCAAGCTCACGGTACTGCGCCATGTCAATCTTCAGCGTACCGGCAACTTTCTTCATACTCTTAATCTGAGCCGAACCACCTACACGGCTAACGGAGATACCCACGTTGATGGCAGGACGGAAGCCCTGGTTGAAGAGGTCGGTCTCAAGATATATCTGACCGTCGGTAATCGAAATCACATTGGTCGGGATATACGCTGAAACGTCGCCGGCCTGTGTCTCGATGATAGGCAGGGCGGTAAGCGAACCGCCACCCTTCACGTGACCCTTCATGCACTCCGGCAGGTCGTTCATCTGCTCCGCGATTTCCTGCTGGTCGTTGATACGGGCTGCACGCTCCAACAGACGGCTGTGGAGATAGAACACGTCGCCGGGATATGCCTCACGTCCTGAAGGACGGCGCAAAATCAGCGACACCTCACGGTAAGCCACGGCCTGTTTTGACAAGTC
>CAVHWJ010000001.1:11301-30657 GCA_963639565.1 uncultured Prevotella sp.
GCCTCGTAGAAACTCTTCTGGTTGATGATGGTATCGATTGCGATGGCGGTCTTACCGGTCTGGCGGTCGCCGATGATAAGCTCACGCTGTCCCCTGCCGATAGGAATCATTGAGTCCACGGCCTTGAGACCGGTCTGCAGCGGCTCCTTCACGGGCTGACGGTAAATCACACCCGGGGCCTTTCTGTCGAGAGGCATCTCGAAAGATTCGGTCAGGTCGATTTCCCCCTTGCCGTCGATAGCCTGTCCCAAAGGGTTGATCACGCGGCCCAGCATATTGTCGTTCACGCGGATCGACGCGATATGCTTTGTGCGCTTCACGACCATTCCCTCCTTGATGCCTTCGGTAGAACCGAGGAGCACACAACCCACGTTGTCCTCCTCAAGGTTCATCACGATAGCCATAGTGCCGTTCTCGAATTCGAGAAGCTCGTTCGCCTCAGCGTTGCGCAGTCCGTAGATACGCGCCACGCCGTCGCTTACGGTCAGAACGGTACCCACCTCGTCGAACTGCTCCTTGTTGTTGATGCCCTGAAGCTGGTCGAGAAGCACTTGGGAAACTTCGCTTGGTTTAATTTTATCTGACATAATTGTTTTTCTAAGTTGTTTTTCGGCCGCGGGCGGCAGACCGGCGGATTTAGTTTAACCGCCGGCCTGTATGTCCCTCAGCCATTATCATTTAAGTCCGGACAAAATGTCGCTCAACTGTCTCTTCACGCTTGCGTCGAGCCTGTACGTGTCGTATTCCAGCACGAAGCCCCCGACGAGGTCAGGCTCAATTTCAGTAGTAAATTCGACAGTGCCATTTGTCTTGCTTTCCACCAACGACCGCAGTTTAGCCTCCGACTTGGGAGACAGGGCGGCGGCCGTAGAGAGTTTAGCCTGAATCAAGTTGTTCTGCTTACGGTACAGAGTGATAAATGAGTTGGCTATGAACTGCATGATTTTCTCCCTGCCCTCGTTGAGAACGAGTTTTATGAAACGGCGGGTAAGTTCACACTTGGAGCTTCCTGTGGCAGCAATGAGCAGTTGCTCCTTCTGTTTCCTCGAAAGCATAGGATTAGCTATGGTGACACTCAGTTCGGGCACGTTCAGATATTCTGCGGCGAGAGTCTGCATGTCAGCATAGACCTGCTCAGACTGCTTCTCCTGGTTGCTTGCCTTGAGCAAGGCTCGAGCGTATCTTACCGATATTAATCCTAAATCCATCCTACTTATTTATTTAATGCAACTTCATCAAGCATAAGTTCGATGTAGTCCATCTGAGCCTTGTCGTTGCCGAGCTTCTTCCTGAGAATCTTCTCCGACACCTCCACGCTCAGTTCGGCTACCTGCTTACGGATATCGCCAATCGCAGCCTGTTTCTGGGCTTCGATTTCGGCCTTAGCCTCGCTGATGATGCGCGCGCTTTCCTCCTTGGCTTTATCCTGGGCTTTCTCCACAATAGCGTCGCGCGTGGCAGCGGCCTCCTTGAGAATGGTGGCCTGTTTCTCGCGCGCTTCCTGAAGGATGGCCTCGCTCTCCTTCTTGATGTTGTCGAGCTTCAGCGATGCCTCGTGAGCCTTTTCAAGGCTCTCGTCGATGTACTTCTTACGCTTCTCCACCATGTTCACCATGGCGGGGAAACCGAATTTTGCAAGGACGAAGAACACCACTAAGAATGCCGCCAGCATCCAGACGAGCAGTCCGGGATCAGGAGTCAATATTGATGGCAAACTTGATAAATCCATTTGCGTTAATTTTCAAACACTGTAAATTATCTCCTTGAATTTCTCTGGGGAGAGGAATTTATTTGATAAGGAATGCGCAGGCCACGATAGCGAACAAGGCACAGCCCTCAACGAAAGCGGCCGTAAGAATCATGTTTGTCTGTATCTTGCTTGTAGCCTCCGGCTGACGGGCGATAGCGTCCATTGCGCTGCCGCCAATCTTGCCAATACCCAAACCAGCACCAATTGTTGCAATACCTGCTCCGAGACCGCAGCCCAGCTGTGCCAGACCTTCAGCAGCCAAAAGTGATGAAATAATCATAATTCTGTAGTTTTAAAATGTTATTGATTTTTTTGTTTGTTACTTTTGTTCGTTTCATTCCTTATGAGCCAGTCCGATGAACACGGCACTAAGCAATGTGAATACGTATGCCTGGATGAACGCCACAAGAACCTCCAGACAGTTCATGAAGAGCATCATGACGACACTCAACAGGTTCAGTCCGATGCCGAAGCCCACGCCCATTGTCCATCCGAGGAAGATAATGCAGGTGAAGCTGAGGATAATCGCGTGACCCGCCATCATGTTGGCGAAGAGACGAACCATGAGGGCGAACGGCTTGGTGAAGACACCGAACAGTTCAATCACAGGCATCAGAGCCACCGGATAAGCCTTGAGGAACACCGGCACCTCAGGCCAGAAGATGTCCTTCCAGTACTCTTTGTTGCCAAATAGGTTGATGGCTATCATGGTGCAGATGGCGAGGAAGAACGTGATGTTGATGTTTCCCGTCACGTTTGCGCCGCCGGGGAAAATCGGCAGCAGCCCCAGGATGTTCGTCGTGAAGATGAAGAAGAACACAGTGAGCAGATACGGCGCGTAAGGCTTGAAATGCTTCTCGCCTATCGACGCTTTCACCACATCGTCGTAAATCATCATCACGAACATCTCCATGAGACCGACGAAACCGCCGGGAGCCTCGCTCTTCTCGTCGCGCTTCTTGTACCAGCGTGCGCATGAGAGGAACACCGTGACGAGTATTATCACGACAATCCAGATCTGCGCCACCGTCTTGGTGAAGCTCAGGTCGAGCGGCCTTACCTCAGAGTTGTCGGGCATCTTCTCGTAAATCTTGCCGTGGTGCTTCTGGTCGAAGAAGAAAGGCTTGGGGAGGTTCTCCGCCGTCCCCACATACCATTCGCCCGTAGACGAACTACGCACGATTACGGGCAGCGGTATGCTCAGGCTCTTGTCGCCGAAAGTGGCGATGTGCCACTCGTAGGAGTCGGACAAGTGTTCGAGCACTATCTCAGGTATGTTTATGCCTTCACTTTTCCCTTCAGCCCCTTCCGCCATGGCGAACGCTGGCATCATGGCAAGGAGAACGAGGAGTAGTAATGACCTTAGTTGTTTCATAATAAGTTATTTTTCATTGTCACACTTGGAGTGAGAAACCGAAACACGTGAGAAGAACACCGAATGGTGCGCGAGGAGTACAAAGTAGAAGACCAGAAAAACGATGCAGTATTCCGTCATGTTGTCGCGCCCCACCGCAAGGTAGACGCAGAACAGAGTGAACAGGGCTATCAACATCCTGAAGCCCGACACTGCCGTATAGAATGTGGTGAGAGACTGCGGACTGCTCTTTGCCACCCTTGTCCATATCAGACCGTCCGCCCCGTCGATGACGAGGGAGAAAACGGCACTGACTATGAGAGGGGCTTTCAGTCCCGTTATGCCAGTGAAATAAGCCGTGGCCACGGTAGCTATGCAAAGAACCGCGATAATGGCCGCACTCTGGCACATATATCTCAAACCGATACGTTCTATGTTGTTGTTTTCCGGCATCTTATGTCCATTTGGTTAAAGTTCCACACAAATGTTCACGACATTCTTTTGCACTTCAACGAAGCCCATAGAGATGTTCACCTCATGAGTTCCCTCAGAGTCCTGAAATAACACACGTCCCTTTTCGAGCGTAGAGATAATCGGGGCGTGATTGACGAGTATCTCGAACTCGCCGCTCGTGCCCGGCACAACCACGCGGTCGGCCTTTCCCTCATACTCCACTTTCTCCGGAGACACGATTTTTAAATCTAAACTCATATCCCGACAATTTTAGACATTAGCCTTGGCAGCCTCAAGCAACTTCTTGCCCTTGGCGATAGCGTCCTCGATAGTTCCCACGTTAAGGAAAGCCTGTTCGGGCAGGTCGTCCACCTTACCGTCGAGAATCATGTTGAAGCCCTTGATTGTCTCCTCGATCGGAACCATCACACCGGGGATGCCGGTGAACTGCTCCGCCACGGTGAACGGCTGAGAGAGGAAACGCTGCACGCGGCGGGCGCGGTTCACTGTCTGCTTGTCCTCGTCTGAAAGCTCGTCCATACCAAGGATGGCGATGATGTCCTGCAACTCCTTGTAACGCTGGAGGATTTCCTTCACGCGCTGTGCGCATTCATAGTGTTCCTTGCCCACAATCAGCGGGTCGAGTATTCGGCTCGTTGAACCAAGCGGATCCACTGCCGGATAGATACCAAGCTCCGCAATCTTACGGCTAAGTTCGGTAGTTGCGTCGAGGTGCGTAAACGTTGTGGCAGGAGCCGGGTCGGTCAAGTCGTCTGCCGGCACATAAACGGCCTGTACGGAGGTGATAGAACCCTTCTTCGTTGAAGTGATGCGCTCCTGCATCGCGCCCATCTCACTTGCCAAGGTAGGCTGGTAACCCACGGCGGAAGGCATACGTCCGAGCAATGCGGACACCTCAGAACCGGCCTGGGTGAAACGGAAGATGTTGTCGATGAAGAACATGATGTCGGCTGCCTCGCCGTCCTTGCCTCCGTGGTCACGGAACTCCTCAGCCACGGTAAGACCCGAGAGGGCAACCGAAGCGCGTGCGCCCGGCGGCTCGTTCATCTGTCCGTAGACAAGGGTGGCCTGGCTCTTCTGCAGTTCCTCCTTGTCCACGAGGCTCAAGTCCCACTTGCCCTCTTCCATGGCTTTCTTGAATTTATCGCCGTAGCGGATAACGCCAGACTCGAGCATGTCTCGTATCAGGTCGTTTCCTTCACGGGTGCGCTCACCAACGCCGGCGAACACGGAATAACCGTTGTGTCCCTTGGCGATGTTGTTGATAAGCTCCATGATAAGCACGGTCTTGCCCACACCGGCACCTCCGAAGAGTCCGATTTTACCGCCCTTCATATAAGGTTCGAGCAGGTCAATCACCTTGATACCCGTGGCGAGCATTTCCTTCTGCGTGGAAAGTTCCTCGAATTTCGGGGCTTCTCTGTGGATAGGGTAAGCTCCCTTCATGTCGAGAGTCTCCATGCCGTCGATAGGCTGACCGATGACGTTCATCATTCGGCCCTTGATTTGTTCACCGGCCGGCATAAGGATAGGCGCCCCGGTGGGGATTACCTCAAGTCCTCGCTGCAAGCCATCCGTGTTGTCCATGGCCACGGTGCGCACTGTGTCCTCGCCGATATGCTGCTGAACCTCAATGATGAGTTCGCGGCCGTCGGCTCGTTTCACTTTCAGCGCGTCATGGATTTTTGGCAACACTTTCTCCGGATTCTCGCCCTTGGTATCGAAATACACGTCGATAACAGGGCCTACAATCTGGGAAATACGACCAATTATTTGTGACATAATATTATTATTAAGAAATTAAATTTCACTTCTCTCTTTTAGGAGCCGGATGCCAGAAGGAGTTGCTTGTCTTTCATTAGTGCCAGGCATACGCTCTGACATGACGGTTACTAAGATTTCCGCTTGCAAAAATACCAAATATTTTCAACTACAAAAATTTTAACGCGGCTTTTATCATTTCTTTGTTCTCATTTGAACCATTTTCCATGATTATTCCGCCGAAATCGCGTTCAATTTGTATTGTGGTTTGAAAATATCGCAGGTCATTGCAGCCGCCACGTCAGATGCTGAGTTCGTCGAGCACCTTGATGAGTTTCTTGTCAAACGGCTTGTCCGACCTTATGGCGTCGGTGAACGGCACATATACAATCTCGTTGTTGCGTATGCCCACCATGAGGTTTCGCTGTCCCTGCATGATCGCCTCTATCGCCCCCACGCCCGTGCGGCTCGCCAGGATGCGGTCGTGCGCCGATGGACTGCCTCCGCGCTGGAGGTGTCCGAGTATTGACACGCGCACGTTGTAGTCGGGGAACTCCTTGTGTACGCGGTCGGCGTAATAGAGCGCGCCGCATTTCGGACTTTCGCTTACAATCACGATGCAGCTCCTCTTGCTCTTGCGGATGCCTCGCTCCATGAAGCGCGTCAGCTGGTCCACGTCGGTTGAATCCTCCGGTATGATTGCCGCCTCCGCACCGCTCGCAATGGCGCTGTTCTGCGCGAGGAAGCCGGCGTCGCGTCCCATCACCTCGATGAAGAAGATGCGCTCGTGGCTCACCGCGGTGTCGCGGATGCGGTCCACACACTCCACGATAGTGTTCAGCGTGGTGTCATAGCCGATTGTCGAGTCCGTGCCGTAGAGGTCGTTGTCGATTGTTCCGGGCAGTCCGATGCAGCACACGTCGTGTTCCTCGGCGAATATCTTTGCTCCGGTCAGTGAACCGTTACCGCCAATTACCACAAGGGCGTCAATCTTGTTCTTCACCATGTTGTCGTACGCCTTCTTGCGTCCCTCGGGAGTTTCAAACTCCTTGCTGCGCGCGGTGCGGAGTATCGTACCGCCGCGGTTGATGATTCCGCTCACGTTCTCCGTGGTGAAATCCTTGATCTCGTTGTTTATGAGACCGTCGTATCCACGAAATATAGCCTTTACCTTGAAGCCGTTAGTAATAGCGGCACGTGTTACCGCGCGTATCGCGGCGTTCATTCCTGGTGCGTCACCTCCTGATGTAAGTACACCGATTGTCTTGATCTTCATAATTATTGATTTATATATATACCTATTAAAATTCGTTGTCCGATTTCGTTTGTCTTATTGAGTTATATAACTTTCGTCATCGCCCACATCAGCAGCATCCCGACAACCCATGCCACTACGGAAATCCAACCGGCGTTCTTGAAATACCATCCGATGTGTACGCGCTCCATTTTCATCAGTGCCAGTCCGCTCATCGAACCGACAAGCAGGAAATTGGCACCCATGGCAGAGCTGTATGCGATTATCTTCCAGTACATGCCGTTGCGTGCGAACTCCGCCAGATAGTCGGAATCGACATACATCGGCAGGGTAGCTGCGTCGATTACTGGGTGAATGGAGAAAAACGTGATTGACGTGGCGAATGTGTCGAGTACGGTGCTTACAAGTGCGGAAAGTCCTCCCATAATCCACACGTTGTGGATCGCGTCGTCGCAGAACTGCGTTATGGGGGCGAAAAATCCCGTCTCCTTGACCACGGATATGGCAAGCGTGATTCCCAATACAAAGAGTATCATCTGTATCATGCCGTATTGCAACACGCGCGGCACGCTCTTGCGAATCATCTTGTCCACATCCATAAGCTTGCGGTTCACCACCTCGTTCACTATCCACAGCAGCGACAGCACGCAGAGCGCGCCGAGGAACGGACTGAGTTTCGTTATGTTGCGGAACGTGGGGATGAACCACAGTCCGCCGATGCCCACGAAGAGCATCAATATCCTCTGCCACTTGTTGAGGTTGGTGTCGTCGCCGCGGTATGGCATCACCATGTTCTGTGTGTCTACCCTTTCGGGCAGAGACCTTCCCACCCACCACACGGGCAGCACGAGCGAAACGATGCAGGGCAAGGCGAGATAAGTGGAATAGTCCGACGCATCAATTGCCCTGTTGTTCCACAGCATCAGTCCCGTGGGGTCGCCGATTACCGTGAGCGCACCGCCGCAGTTCGCCGCCACTACTATCGCAGTGCCGAATATCATGCGCTGCCTTCTGTTGGCGATTATCTTGTGCATCACCATAAGCATCAGCGTTGTAGTAGTGAGGTTGTCGAGGTTGGCTGAAAGGAAAAATGACACTATGGCCATCGTCCACAGCATCTTCTTGCTGCTGCGAGTGCGCAACAGCACCTGTATGAAATCGAAGCAACCGTTGTTGTTGAGGATTTCCACTATCGACATGGTGGCGAGGAGAAAAAGGGCTATCTCCGCCCCCTTGCCAACGTAGCCGAGAAAGATGTTCTGGGATATGAAGAGCTTGACGTTTTCGGCGTTCGGGGCTGTTCCCCCAAGAAAATCCGCGAACTCCCTTGGATGCTGCGCCATGACGAAATCGGTGCCGTAGCAGATATAGAGAACCCAGCCCACGGTACCGGCGAACATAGCTACTGCGGCTCTGTTCACATTTGTCAGCCGTCCTGTTGCTACCAGGACGTATGCAAGCAATAATATGGCTACGATTATAATGGTCATATCCGTTTTAGCTCTACAAAATTACACAATTAAATTTAACGCCACGTTCTTTTTCAATGTTTTTTTATCTGCTTTAACGGGATTTTAAAACTTGCGCGTGACCCGTGTCGGCAATAATGTTCTTCTTGGGAACTGCTCACAAAATACCCTCGACATACGCCACTGCCGCGTCGGCGCATCTCTCGCCGTCCACTCCTGCCGACACAATTCCCCCGGCATATCCTGCCCCCTCGCCGCAGGGAAAGAGACCGCGTATTCTCACGTGCTGGAGGGTTTCCCTGTCGCGCAGTATTCTCACGGGCGATGATGTTCTTGTCTCCACAGCAATCAGCACCGCCTCGTTGGTGAGGAAACCGTGGCTCATCGTGTCGAATTTCTTAAATCCCTGTTGGAGTCTCTTGCTTATCATCGGGGGCAGCCAGAAATGCAGCGGACTTGAGATTAATCCCGGTGCGTATGACGCTTTCGGCAGGTCGTAACTGAGCTTTGACTTCACGAAGTCAGCCATTCTCTGTGCCGGGGCTGTCTGCTTCATGTTGCCGTTTGTCCAGCAGTCGCGCTCCAGTCCCTCCTGAAAGGCCATCACCTTCAGCGGTCCGTCGCCCGGTATGTCTTCGGGGCGCACCTCCACCACCATGCCGCTGTTAGACCACTGCGTGCCGCGGTTGCTCGGACTCATGCCGTTCACCACTATCTGTTGCTTGTCAGTAGCCGCTGGTATGACAAAGCCTCCGGGACACATGCAGAAAGAGTACACTCCCCTGCCCTCCACCTGTGTAACGAAACTGTATTCCGCCGCAGGAAGGTATTTACCGCGTCCGTTCTTGTTGTGATACTGTATGCTGTCGATGAGTTCAGCAGGATGTTCGAGCCTCACTCCCACGGCGATACCCTTCGCCTCGATGTCGATGCCCGTATCAGCGAGATAGCGATAAACGTCGCGCGCCGAATGTCCGGTGGCGAGGATAACGGGACCGCGGAATGTCATTTCATTGCCGTTGGTAAGATCCACCGCCTCAATGCCTGTCACCTCGTCGTCCGATACTGTCAGCCGCGTCATTTTTGTCTGGAAATGCACCTCGCCTCCACACCGCAGTATGGTGTTGCGCATCGCCTCTATCACGGCAGGGAGCTTGTCTGTGCCGATATGCGGATGAGCATCGGCGAGGATTGCCGTGGAAGCCCCGTGCTGACAGAACACGTTGAGGATTTTCTCCGTGTCGCCTCGTTTCTTGCTCCGTGTGTAGAGTTTTCCGTCGGAATAAGCTCCTGCACCGCCCTCGCCGAAACAGTAGTTGCTCTCGGGGTCTACTTTCTGTGTCTTGGTGATTGCAGACAAATCCTTTTTCCTGTCGCGCACGTTCTTGCCACGCTCCACGACTATCGGTCTGTAACCTCTTTCTATTACACGCAGCGCAGCGAAAAGTCCGCCTGGCCCTGCGCCCACTATAACCACCGTTTTTGCGCCATGCACGTCACGGTACTCCGTGTGCGTATATTCGTCATCGGTCGGCTGCTCGTTGATATACACCCTAACCTTGAGGTTGATGAATATGTTTCTGTGGCGCGCGTCGATGCTGCGTTTAAGTATTCTCGTGGCGGTTATCGTGCGCTGGTCTATGGCGTATTCCTCAGCCAAATGGTTTTTCAGCAAACTCTCTGTCGCTGCCACCTGCGGCGATACCCTTGTCTGTATTTCCTTTATCATTTATTGAACCTGTCTTGTTGTGCAAAAAAACAAAAAAGCTCCATCGCAATGATTGCGGTGAAGCTCTGTCCTGTGTGCGGAATATCGGGATTCACCCTATCCTGCCACTCTCCTTTAAGTGCAGTATTCCCTTATTTCGTTGCCTTCGGCTTGTATGCCTTGTTGAGTCCGGCGATTACCTCGTTTGTTATGTCGTAGCTCTTGTCTGCATAGAGGATGTTGTCGCCGGCCTTGCTGATGATGAGGGCGTATTTCTTGTCCTTGTTATATGCTGCGAGGAAATGCTGGATGCTGTCGCGCAGGGCGGTGTTAAAGGTGTTTGTCTCGTTCTGGAACTCAGTTCCCAAACGCTGCTGCAAAGCCTGGAGGTCGGCACCCTGCTTCTGAAGGCTTGCCTGAACGGCCTCTGCCTGTTGCTGAGTGTACTTGTTGCTCTGCACGTCCTGCTGGAACTTTGCGGCGGCAGCCTGAAGGGCGCGCTGCTTTGAACCGAGCGTGTTCTCTATGTTCTGGCTCTTCTTCTGGAGTATCAGCGAATATTCCTTGCAGAACTTATACTGCGACATGATGGAATCCACCTCAACGTATGCGATTTTCATCGCCCCCGTCTGCTGCGTGGGGGTCTGTGCCTTTTCGTCCACTTTCTTCGCCTCCTTGTTGCATGAGGCCAATGTCAGCAATGATATTGCAAGGGCTGACATCACTTTCAATGTTTTCTTGCTCATTTATTTGGTTTTGTTTGTTTCTTGTTTGATTTGTCCCGGGCAACTCCCTTTGGAATTTGCCCATATTTAGCAATTTCACTGCAAAGGTAATGTAAATCGACCTTTCGTCAAAATAAAATCCGCTAAATAATCCGTCGGGGCGAAAAATTTGGCGTTTAGGGGGAAAGTTAGTAATTTTGCGGCATAACGACAATTAAATAATTTCACACTACCTTTATTTATTATGAACAACAGTGAACTTAAACCTTCCTGCGTCTTTGAGCAGTTCGCCAAGATAAACAAGGTGCCGCGCCCATCGAAGCACGAGGAGAAGATGATTGAGTTTCTCACGGATTTCGGTAAGAGCCTCAACCTCGAAACAAAAGTGGACAAGACCGGCAACGTGATAATCCGCAAGCCAGCCACCAAGGGCTACGAAGACCGCGAAACGATAATCCTGCAAAGCCACATGGACATGGTGTGCGACAAGTTAGTGGACAAGGAAATCGACTTCACTACCGACCCCATCGAGACCTACGTGGACGGGGAGTGGATGAAGGCCAAAGGCACTACCCTCGGCGCAGACGACGGTATCGGTTGCGCAATGGAAATGGCGGTGCTCGCCAGCGATGACATCGAGCACGGTCCGGTGGAATGCGTCTTCACGCGCGACGAGGAGACCGGACTTACCGGAGCGCACGGTATGGAAGCTGACTTCATGATGGGCAATATGCTCGTGAACCTCGACAGTGAGGACGAGGGGCAGATTTTCATCAGCTGCGCAGGAGGTCAGACTACTACCGCCAAGTTCCGTTTCACCAAAGAGGACGCTCCCGAAGGGTTGTTCTTCCTCAAGGCTTCAATCAAGGGGCTCGTGGGTGGACACAGCGGCGACGACATCAACAAGAAGCGCGCTAACTGCATCAAACTCATCACGAGATTCCTGTTCAGCGAACTGGAGAAGACCGGGCTGAGACTGGCTTCTTTCAACTCCGGACGTATGCACAACGCCATACCGCGTGACGGAGTGGCGGTGTTCGCCGTTCCTACCAAGGACAAGGAGACGGTGAAAGCCGACTGGAACGTGTTTGTTTCGGAGGTGGAGGACGAGTTCCACGTTACGGAGCACGACATGGAGTTCTCGCTTGAGAGCTGCGATGCAGAGAAAGTGCTGCCCGAGGACAAGTCGCGCGGCTTTATCCTCGCCATGCAGGCAGTGGACAACGGCATCCTCACGATGTGTCAGGACAAGGCTATCGAGTGGCTGGTGGAGACATCAAGCAATGTGGCGAGCGTGGTGACGGCGGACGACTGCATAACAGTGGTGGCGTCGCAGCGTTCCAACGTGATGAGCAACTTGCAGAACATGACAAACACCGTGAAGGCGGCGTTCCTGCTCGGCGGAGCGGAGGTGACGGTGGCTGACTCCTACCCTGCATGGAAGATGAACCCCGAGAGCAAACTGACCGAAATCGTGGTGGAGACTTACAAAAAGCTCTTCAAGAAAGACCCACTGGTAATCGGCATCCACGCCGGTCTGGAGTGTGGACTTTTCTCTGAGAAATATCCTCACCTCGACATGGTGTCGTTCGGTCCTACACTGCGCGGCGTTCACTCGCCAGACGAGCGTCTGCTTATCCCCACCGTACAGATGGTTTGGGATCACTTGCTGGAAATCCTCAAGAATGTTCCTAAGAAATAGGAAGAAAATATTTTCTAAAGTAAAAAGTTTCGCATCAGGCAGTTCGTCGCCTTTTGCGAAACTTTTTCTTTTATCAAGAGCAGCGTTTGGACTTACCCTTTCTTACCCTTCCACAGGGTGTTGATGTTCTTGTAGAGTTTTTCCTCGTTGGGGAAATGCTGCGCCTCCCAAAACCTTGCGTCTTTCAGTTTATCGGGCAGGAACTGCTGTTCCACGAAATGTCCGGGATAGTCATGGGAATATTTGTAGTCGGCGGCATATCCCAAGTCTGCCATCAATTTCGTGGGCGCGTTGCGCAGATGCAGCGGTACAGGCAGGTTGCCGGTTCGCCTTACCGTTTCCAACGCCTTGTTTATCCCCATATACGCCGAATTGCTCTTAGGCGACGCGGCGAGATACACCGTCGCCTCAGCGAGCGGTATGCGCCCCTCCGGCCATCCTATCTTCATCACCGCGTCAAAGGCGGCGTTGGCGAGGAGCAGGGCGTTGGGATTGGCTAACCCCACGTCCTCCGACGCGCTTATCACAAGCCGCCTGGCGATGAACGAAGGGTCTTCTCCGCCCTCTATCAGTCGCGCCAACCAATACAGGGCGGCGTCGGGGTCAGAACCACGTATGCTCTTGATGAAAGCGGATATTATGTCGTAGTGCATCTCTCCGTCCTTGTCATACGCCAACGGATTCTGCTGCAAAGCCTTTTTTACAAGTTCGTCAGTGACGGTTACTTTCACGTCGGAACTCGACTCTACGATGAGTTCAAGGATGTTGAGCAGCTTGCGTGCGTCGCCTCCGCTATACCGCATTATGGCGGCTGTCTCTTTCAGTTCTATGTCGCGTTGTTTCAGTTCCTCGTCTTTCTCTATGGCCCGTCGGAGCAGTTCCATGAGGTCATCCTCTTCGAGCGGTTTGAGAACATAGAGCTGGCATCGGGAGAGTAGCGGACGTATAACCTCGAACGAAGGATTTTCCGTTGTTGCGCCGATGAGCGTCACTATCCCCTTCTCCACCGCACCGAGCAATGAGTCCTGCTGACTCTTGCTGAAACGGTGTATCTCGTCGATGAAGAGCACCGGGTTGTGTTCGTTGAAGAAGCGTCCTGCCTTTGCTTTCTCTATCACGTCCCTAACGTCCTTCACGCCGCTCGTCACGGCACTCAGAGTGAAGAACGGCACTTTCATTTCCGACGCCACAATCTGCGCCAGTGTGGTCTTGCCAACTCCCGGCGGTCCCCACAGTATAAAGGAAGAGATGCGCCCTGCCTCTATCATGTTGCGTATCACTGCCCCCTTGCCCACGAGGTGCTTCTGTCCTATGTATTCGTCGAGGCTCTTCGGCCTCATCCTTTCTGCCAACGGTTTGCTCATGCTTGCAAAATTATGAAATATCCTGCTTTCGGCAATGGTCAATCGGATATTTTTTCCGAAAACAATTTAGGCTGTAAGCCCCCATTACATACCGGGACTTACAGCCTAAAATATTGAGATTAAAGCACTACCGCGTTATTCCTCCACCGCAGCCTGCGCCGCCGCGAGACGTGCTATCGGCACTCTGAACGGTGAACAGCTGACGTAATTAAGTCCTACCTTGTGGCAGAACTTGACTGACGAAGGTTCGCCGCCGTGCTCGCCGCAGATACCGCAGGTGAGAGTGGGACGTGTCTTGCGGCCGTTCTTCACAGCCATTTCGATGAGCTGACCCACACCGTTCTGGTCGAGCACCTGGAACGGATCCACGTTAAGAATCTTCTTGTCGAGGTAAACAGGCAGGAAGCTCGCTATGTCGTCGCGGCTGTAACCGAACGTCATCTGCGTGAGGTCGTTAGTACCGAAGCTGAAATACTCTGCTTTCTGTGCGATGTAGCCGGCGGTGAGGGCGGCACGGGGGATTTCAATCATCGTACCTACCTTGAACTCCACTTCAACGCCTTCCTGTTCAAACATCTTCTTGGCAGTGGAACGGATGACCTTCTCCTGAACGTCAAACTCGTTCACGATACCGATGAGAGGCACCATGATTTCGGGACGAGGATTGAAGCCTTCCTTCTTCAGCTGTATGGCTGCGCCGAGGATTGCCATTGTCTGCATTTCGGTAATCTCAGGGTATGTGTTGCCCAGACGGCATCCGCGGTGTCCCAGCATCGGGTTGTGCTCGCTGAGACTGTCCACACGGCGTTTGATTTCCTGAACCGTCACGCCCATTTCGTCAGCCATTGTCTGCTGTCCGGCGAGGTCGTGCGGCACGAACTCATGCAATGGCGGGTCGAGCAGACGGATATTCACCGGGCATCCGTCCATAGCCTTGAGGATGCCGTAGAAATCCTTTTTCTGATATGGGAGAAGTTTCTCCAGAGCCTTCTTGCGACCCTCCACGTTGTCGGCGAGGATCATCTCTCGCATCGCCTTGATTTTCTCGTTCTCGAAGAACATGTGCTCCGTACGGCAGAGACCGATACCCACGGCACCGAACTTGCGCGCCACCTCAGCGTCGTGCGGAGTGTCGGCGTTGGTCCTTACAACGAGCTTTGTGTGTTTGTCGCAGAGGTCCATGAGGGCTGCGAAATCGCCCGTCACCTCAGCCGGCTTTGTCTTCACCTCTCCGAAATATATTTCACCCGTAGAACCGTTCAGCGAAATATAGTCGCCCTCCTTGAGGGTCACGCCGTCGATTTCCACTGTCCTTGCCTTGTAGTCGATGTTCAACGCACCGGCACCAGATACGCAGCACTTGCCCATGCCGCGCGCCACAACGGCGGCGTGGGATGTCATACCGCCGCGTGCGGTTACGATACCCTCGGCGGCAGCCATACCGGCAAGGTCTTCAGGACTTGTCTCGATACGCACCATAACGACACGGTGTCCTGCGTCATGCCACTTTTCAGCGTCGTCAGCGAAGAACACAATCTGGCCACAGGCAGCACCCGGCGATGCCGGAAGTCCGCGTGTGAGAACCTTTGCCTTCTTCTGCGCCTCCTTGTCGAAAACGGGATGGAGCAGCTCGTCGAGCTTGTTGGGTTCGCAACGCTCCAGAGCCGTCTTC
This sequence comes from uncultured Prevotella sp., assembly GCA_963639565.1. GTDB lineage: Bacteria > Bacteroidota > Bacteroidia > Bacteroidales > Bacteroidaceae > Prevotella. The sequence goes on from CAVHWJ010000001.1 coordinate 26,536, forward strand.
TCGTCGATTTCGCCATCACGCAACAAGTCCATGGCAATCTTCACCATTGCCGTACCCGTGCGCTTGCCATTGCGGGTCTGGAGGAACCACAGCTTGCCTTCCTGCACGGTGAACTCCATGTCCTGCATATCGTGGTAGTGGTGCTCAAGCTTATCCTGAAGGGCGTTGAGCTGGGCGTAGATTTCGGGCATTGCCTCTTCCATTGAAGGATATTTGGCTGCGCGCTCCTCTTCGGGAATCTGCTGCTGCTGCGCCCAACGCTGCGAACCGAGCTTCGTTATCTGCTGCGGCGTGCGTATTCCTGCCACAACGTCCTCGCCCTGTGCGTTTACGAGATACTCGCCGTTGAACACGTTTTCTCCGGTTGCCGCGTCACGGCTGAAGCAAACACCGGTGGCTGACGTGTCGCCCATATTGCCGAACACCATTGCCATAACGGAAACTGCCGTACCCCACTCTGCCGGGATGCCTTCCATCTTCCTGTAAAGGATTGCGCGCTCGTTCATCCAGCTGTCGAACACTGCGCAGATAGCACCCCACAGCTGCTCCATCGGGTCTGACGGGAAATCCTTGCCTGTCTGCTCCTTGATTGCAGCCTTGAAGAGTTCCACGAGCTGCTTCAGCTCGTCCACGTTCATTTCGTTGTCGAGTGAAATGCCGCGCTGCGCCTTCACCTTCTGGATGATAGCCTCAAACGGGTCGATGTCCTCCTTGTTCACGGGCTTCATGCCGAGCACCACGTCGCCGTACATCTGTACGAAACGGCGGTAGCTGTCGTAGGCGAACCTCTCGTTGCCGGTCTTCTTTGCCAGTCCCTTCACCACCTCGTCGTTGAGACCGAGGTTGAGGATTGTGTCCATCATTCCGGGCATTGAGGCGCGCGCTCCCGAACGTACGCTGACGAGAAGCGGGTTCTCTACGTCGCCGAACTTGCTGTTCATCAATCCCTCGATATGGTGTACGGAGGCTACAACGTCGTCCTTGAGAAGGTTTACGACATCCTCCTTTCCTTTTTCAAAATATTCGTTACAAACGTCTGTTGTGATTGTAAATCCGGGAGGTACGGGAACTCCGATAAGGTTCATTTCCGCCAGGTTGGCGCCTTTACCTCCGAGCAAGTTTCTCATGTCTGCCTTACCTTCGGCTTTACCGTTTCCGAAGGTATAAACTCTCTTTTCGCTCATAGTTTATTAAATTACGTGTATTTGGTTAGATTTTTTCTACTGCAAATATAATAAAAGTGGCTTGAAGTTACAATTTTTTAATACAAATCTTGACTTATGTCTAACAAATAGTGGTGTTAGCTGTCCGTTTTGCCAAGTCCAGTGTGCAATAACGGCTGATAACCGCAGAAAGCGAGGATGCTCACAGCCCGAATTTCCCGAGCAGTTTCCCCTTCAGCGCAGCCATAAGATGCGTCTTCCTGTGCAACACGGCGAGCGATGCCACAACCGTAGCCACGCTCAATACCGCCCCCACTCCCCAGTATGCAGCCCCTGTGAGTGTCTGCGACGACACATACGAAGCGATGCCGAGGGGCAGCATCACGGATGTAAGGCCGACAACACCGCCGGAGAGTTTGAAGCCATATTTAAAATAGGTATACACGGTGAGCATCACGAAGTCATAAACCGCCGCCATTATCAGGGCGTAGCCTGTGCCAACCAGTCCCTGCCTCGTGTACATGAAGCAAACAAGGAGGCACGCCACGACGGAATATCCGCCCTCAAGGAAAAGGTAGGAGCGCGAGTCGCCCTTAGCCAGCGGTATGTATGACATTGGCAGACGCAACGCCCTCAGGTACATGGCGATTACGGTGGCCTGTGCCATGGGGATTACGGCGACGAACTTTCCGCTGAACAGCAGCGGCACTATGACCGGAAGCAGGAACACGAAGACGGCGAGCATCGGTGAGACGAGAATTAACGACACCTCAATCTGCTTGTTCACCACATCTGCAAGCTCCGCCCTGTGACCGTCCTTTATGGCCGAAAGACGCGGGAAATAGTCGGTTTCCATTGCTGAAAAGACAAGTCCGCCGTAGACCACCGTCAGCATATACCCTGCGTTGAAAAGTCCCACGGCATCAAGTGTGCCGTGTTCGTTGAGGAACTGCCGCACGAGGAAATCAGCCCCCGTCCCCAACACGCCGGCCATGACAAACGCCACCCCGAGGCGCACCGTCTCTTTCCCTTCCCGAAAAAGACTTCTGCCGATTGACACCCTCCACGGAAACCTCCTGCACGAATGGCGCATCGTGAGTGATAGCTGCGAGAGGGCGAGCAACAGGATTGAGGGGATGATGCCGCCTGTGCCGTAAAAATAAAAAAGAGGTACTGACACGACCACCGCCGCCACGACGTTCACAACCGACACCCTCGCTATCGCGCCCAACATCCTTGCCCCCTTCATTATCGCCATTTCGCCAGTCATCATTATAGTCATGCCGACTACGGGGGCTATGGCAACAAATCCCCCAATATGGTTGTAGTCGCCGAATATCATACGGCTCAGGACAGGACTGAGCACAGCGCACAAGACCGTACCCAACAACGCGAGGGCAAGCGAGAGGGAACGCACAAGTTTCACCTTCGCCGAGAGTGCCGCTTCGTCGGCATCGCCGCTGCCGCCGCCGGAATAAGCCTCCGACACGTTTTTCACGCCGCTCATGGATATGCCCATCGATGACATGGTGGAAATCAGCGTTATGGCGGAATTGTAGAGCGAGACAAGTCCCATGCCGGCCGGTCCGAGGATAAGCGCGACGAGTTTGTTGCGCGCCACCCCTATCAGCACGTTGAGTCCCTGCACGCCCCCGAAGAGACCCGCGTATTTTAGCGTATGTCCGTAACTGTTGGTGTCGTTATTTTTCATATCGTATAATGCCAAAACGCAGTTTCGCCGGATTTATTGCACAAAAGACATCAAAGTTTGATATTTTTGCGTATATTTGCATCATGCGAAACAACGGCCATACAGACAGTCCCCTTTTCAGTTTCATCATCACGTGCAGAAATCTGCCCGCGGAACAGTTGAAGGAATGTATCGACAGCGCGCTCAAACTATCACTTCGCGATGACGAGCGCGAAATCATTGTCGTGGACGACGGGTCAAACACCTGTCTTCTCGACGGCATCATGGATTTCGCTAATCAAATCCTGTATGTCAGACAGCCGGAAGCCGGGACAGACGCCGCGAGGAACACCGGCCTCCTCATTGCCCGTGGGAAATACATACAGTTCGTCAGGGGCTGCGACAAACTCCTGCCGGAATCCTACGGTCACTGCCTCGACATCGCGAGGTACAACGACCCCGACATCGTGATTTTCAATTCGGGCGACACCGAGGACGGACAGAACGACTACGCCGGGGAAACGCCCACGGCAGGGACGGAATACATGAAACACAATTTCATGCGGTCGCTGCCGTGGGGCTATGCCTTTGCACGCAGACTGCTCCTCGACCTGAAATTCGACTCAGGAAACAGGGCTGCGGAGGACGAGTTCTCCACGCTTCTTTTCCTTAGGGCGGAAAAGGTGTACAGCACCTCCGCCGTGGCTTATTTCAACAGGGACAGGAAGCGCGTGAAGACCGACCGCCACGACAGGAAAGCCGTGGTGAAGCTGCTCGACGACGAGTTTGCAGTTATCAGCCGCCTACACGACCTCGCCTCGTCGATGCCGCTCAACGACCGCTTGGCGTTGGAAAGGCGCACCGCGCAGCTCACGATGAACCATATCATCAACGTAATCCGCCTCACAAGGTCTTCGCGCCAGCTTGCGGCGAGAATAGAAAAACTCGAGGAAGCGGAACTGTTCCCCCTCCCCGACCGCGCCTATTCCGGCAAATACATCCTCTTCAACAAACTGAGCCGCAACCGTCTGACGAGGGGTGTCCTCAGGTTCTTGGGGAAGAAAAGTCCACAATCTCCGACGGACGAGTGACAAACGTGTCTGCTCCAATCGACCTGAGGAATTCCTTGTCGCGGAATCCCCACAACACGCTGATGCACGGTATTCCCACGTTCTTCGCCGTGTTGAAGTCCACGTCGCTGTCGCCAATGTAAACGGCGTTTTCCTTTGTCACGCCGAGCATCTTCAACGCCTCGATAACGGTGTCGGG
>CAVHWJ010000002.1:0-25305 GCA_963639565.1 uncultured Prevotella sp.
AGCATATACTACATTTCGGAAGCGATAGCCAGGCAGGGGGAACGGGGGTCGAAGTGGCATTACGGCATAACAGCCGTCTACTTGGTGGCGTTCATGAATTTCTGTCCGGTGGACTTTGAGAGAAAATTCCGCACGGACGTGATACTGGCGGACGCTGACACGAAAGAGGTCTTTTCTGACAAGATGCGCCTGATTTACCTCCAGCTGCCCCTTTTCACAAAGGAAGCGGAGGAATGTGAGAATGATTTTGAAAGGTGGATATATACGTTGAGAAATATGGAGACACTGACAAGACTGCCTTGGGCCGCCAAGAGCGCGGTGTTCAAGAAACTGGAAGAGATAGGCGACGTGAGCAAACTTTCGCGTGAGGAACGCGAAAGGTATGACGTGGGACTGCGCAAGTACCGCGACACGATTGGCGTGCTTGAGGGCGCCTGGGAGGACGGACTGAAGGAAGGCGAGGCAAGAGGTGAAGCAAGGGGTGAAGCCAAGGGACTTGCCAAAGGCCGTGCAGAAGCTTGGGCGGAAGCTCAGGCGAAAGCCAGGGCGGAAAAGAAGATGATTGCACAAGCCATGCTTTCCGAAGGGATGGACATAAATATAATAGCCACCATAACAGGGCTGTCGGCGGAAGAGATTCTGTCGTAGGCACAGCGCAATGCAACTCCCGGATTAGGGACAAGCCACACTGCCCATTTAGAAAAACAAGGCTCCAGCCGGACGAACCGGCTGGAGCCTTTTGTTATAGCACAACGTCACGGGCTTTACGCCCATGACGCGAATGTTTGCGTGATTACAGCTTCTGCTTCACCTCTATCTCGGTGAAGGTCTCGATTACGTCGCCCACCTGGATGTCGTTGAAATTGACGAGGGAGATACCGCACTCGAAGTTCACGCCGACTTCCTTAACGTCGTCCTTGAAACGCTTGAGGGCGTTGATCTCGCCGGTGTGTACCACGATGCCGTCGCGAACGAGACGAGCCTTGTCGGAACGGTGAACCTTTCCCTCGGAAACGAAAGCTCCGGCAACGGTGCCGACCTTGGAAATCTTGTACACCTCGCGCACTTCCACCTGTCCGGTGACAACCTCCTTGACAACCTTGTCGAGCATACCCTCCATTGCCGACTTCACGTCCTCTATGGCATCATAGATAATGGAATAGGTATTTATTTCCACGCCCTCCTGGTCGGCGAGCTTGCGCGCCGGAGTGGAAGGACGCACCTGGAAGCCCACGATGAGCGCGTCGGAAGCGTCGGCAAGCGTAACGTCGCTCTCCGAAATCTGTCCCACGGCCTTGTGGATTACGTTCACCTTGATCTTCTCCGTAGAGAGCTTGATGAACGAGTCGCTGAGAGCCTCGATACTGCCGTCGGTGTCGCCCTTGACGATGATGTTAAGTTCCTTGAACGAACCGAGGGCGATGCGGTGGCTGATGTCGCTCAGGGTGAGACGCTTCTGGGTGCGCAGACCCTGCTCGCGCTGCAGCTGCAGACGCTTGTTGGCGATGTCGCGCGCCTCCTGCTCCGTGTCGAGCACGTGGAAAGCGTCGCCGGCTGTCGGCGCGCCGTTGAGACCGAGGATAGTGGCCGGCTCAGAGGGCTTGGCCTCCTCGATGCGCTGGTTACGCTCGTTGAACATCGCCTTGATGCGGCCGTAGCTCGTTCCGGCGATGATGTTGTCGCCCACGCGCAGCGTACCGTTGCTCACGAGCACGGTGGACACATATCCCCTGCCCTTGTCGAGCGACGACTCAATGACGCTACCCGTAGCCTTGCGGTTGGGGTTGGCTTTCAGTTCGAGCATATCGGCCTCAAGCAGAACCTTCTCCAAGAGGTCCTCCACGCCCATGCCCTTCTTGGCGCTGATTTCCTGGCACTGGTACTTGCCGCCCCACTCCTCCACGAGGAGGTTCATGTTGGCGAGGTCCTCGCGTATCTTGTCGGGGTTAGCCCCCGGCTTGTCAATCTTGTTGATGGCGAACACCATCGGCACGTTGGCAGCCTGTGCGTGGGCGATTGCCTCACGCGTGGTAGGCATCACGCTGTCGTCGGCGGCGATGATGATAATCGCGATGTCCGTCACCTGCGCGCCGCGGGCACGCATGGCGGTGAACGCCTCATGTCCCGGGGTGTCGAGGAAGGTGATGTGGCGGCCGCTCTGCAGCGTCACGTTATACGCGCCGATGTGTTGGGTGATGCCGCCCGCCTCGCCGGCAATCACGTTGGTGTTGCGGATATGGTCGAGGAGCGAAGTCTTGCCGTGGTCCACGTGACCCATTACGGTGACGATAGGCGCGCGCGGCACGAGGTCGTTCTCGTCGTCAGGCTCTTCGGTGATTGCCTCTGAAACCTCCGCACTGACGTATTCCGTCTTGAAGCCGAATTCCTCTGCCACGAGGTTGATTGTCTCAGCGTCGAGACGCTGGTTGATGGACACCATGATGCCGACGCTCATGCATGTGCCGATAACCTGGTTCACCGACACGTTCATCATGCTGGCGAGTTCGCTCACGGTAACGAACTCCGTGAGCTTCAGTATCTTGCTCTCCGCCTTTGCCTCGGCGCGCTGCTCCTTGAGGTGCTCCTGCGCAGCGTCGCGCTTCTCCTTGCGGTACTTGGCGCCCTTCTTGTTCTGTCCCTTGCTCGTGAGACGGGCGAGGGTCTCCTTTACCTGGCGTGCCACGTCCTCCTCGCTCACCTCAGCCGGCTTCTGGCCTCCGCGCTTGCGGTTCTTTTTCTTTCCGCCCTGCGCATTGCCGCCGCCGTTGTTCGGGTGCTGGCCTCCGCCGTTGTTCTGCTTTGCGGCAGCGGCAATGTCCACGCGCTCCTTGGTGATGCGCTGGCGTTTCTTGCGCTCGCCTCCGGCAGCCGTGCCGCCGCCGTTGTGGCCTTTCTCCTCGCGCTCCTTGCGACGCTCCTCCTTGCTCTTCTTCTTGGGGCGCGTGCTCTGGTTGAGGGCGGCGAGGTCTATCTTGCCGAGCACGTTCACCTTGGGGGCGAGCTTCTTCTCGCTCTTCAGCGTGAACACCTTGGGTCCCTGGCTCTCCTTCTCCTCAGCCGGGGCGGCTGCGGCAGCGGGCTGTTCAGCCTTGGGGGCTGCGGCCTCCTGCGGCTTGGCTTCCTGCTTGGGAGCGGCAGCTGCTGTCTCGGCACTCGCCTTTGCGGCAACCTGTGCGCCGTTGTCCTGCACCTTGGGGGCTGCGGTCGGCTTCTGCGCCGGAGCGACAGAAACCTTGGCTTCGGCCGGCTTCTCCTGTTTCTTACTGTCGTCGGGCTGGCTTACGGCAGAAGCCTTGGCCTTTTCGGTATCGGGTTTTACAGCAGAAGCAGCAGATTTCGCTGATGGCTTCTTACCCAGACTGTCGAGGTCGATCTTTCCCAACGGAGTGTATTTCTGGGGCTGGCGCGGCTCGCCGGACTGTTCCGGTTTCCTTTCGGCCTTCTTTTTCTCCTTGGGGCGTTTCTGGAGCAGTTTCTCCGCCTGGGAACGCTCCTCCTTGTCCGACTTGTATTCTTCGACGAGGGCGCTGTACTGCTCGTCGGTGAGCTTGGAGTTGAGTCCCTCCGGCGCGGTTCCCAGTTCGCTTCTTTTTGTAAGGAAATCAACTGCCGTTTGAAATCCTATGTTTAATTCACTGATTGCTTTGTTTAATCTGATGCTCATACTTTATTTTTTACCCTTCTTCTTCGTTTCTTTTTTATTCGAACTCCGCCCTAAGCACGTTAAGCACATGGTCCACAGTCTCTTCCTCGAGGTCAGCCTTCTCCACGAGCATTTCGCGCGGAGCACTGAGCACACGCTTGGCGGTGTCGAATCCGATAGCCTTTATGGCGTCGATGATCCACTGGTCTATCTCGTCGGAGAACTCGTCGAGGTAGATGTCCTCCTCCTCTTCGCCCTCCTGCACCTCGCGGAACACGTCGATGGTGTATTCCGTCAGCATGCTGGCGAGCTTGATGTTCATGCCGCCGCGGCCGATAGCCAGCGACACCTCCTCGGGCTGGAGATACACCTCGGCCTTGTGGTTCTCCTCGTCCACGTTGATGCTCGACACCTTGGCGGGGCTGAGGGCGCGCTGGATGAAGAGCTTGATGTTGGCGGTGTAGTTGATAACGTCGATGTTCTCGTTGCATAGTTCACGCACGATGCCGTGAACGCGGCTTCCCTTCACGCCGACACAGGCTCCCACGGCGTCGATGCGCTCGTCGTAGCTCTCCACGGCAATCTTGGCCCTCTCGCCCGGCATACGCGCGATGCGCTGCACGGTGATGAGACCGTCGTTGATCTCGGGCACCTCCTGTTCGAGCAGACGCTGGAGGAACAGCGGACTGGTGCGGCTGAGGATTATCTTGGGGTTGTTGTTCTCGTTGTCCACGCGCAGGATGACGGCGCGCACGGCCTCGCCCTTGCGGTACTGGTCGCGCGGTATCTGCTCGCCCTTGGGCAGGATAAGCTCGTTGTTCTCGTCGTCCACGAGGAGCACCTCGCGCTTCCACACCTGGTAGACCTCCGCGCTGATGATCTGTCCCACGCGGTCCTTGTACTTGTTGTAAAGGCTGTCGTGCTCCAGTTCAAGCACCTTGGATGCCAGCGTCTGGCGCAGCGTGAGGATTGCGCGGCGGCCGAACTTGCTGAAATCCACCGGCTCGCTCACGTCCTCGCCCACCTCGTAGTCGGGCTGTATCTTGCGCGCCTCAGTCAGGGTTATCTCCTTGTTCTCGTCGTGCTCCGCGCCGTCTTCCACCACGGTGCGGTTGCGGTATATCTCGAAGTTTCCCTTGTCGGGGTTCACGATAACGTCGAAGTTCTCGTCGCTGCCGAAGATCTTGGCGATGACGTTGCGGAAACTTTCCTCAAGCACGCTCATCAGCGTGGTGCGGTCGATGTTCTTCGTCTCTTTAAACTCTCGGAAGGTATCGACCATGTTTATGGTCTCTTCTTCATTCTTTCTTGCTGCCATAGCTTATTTGAAACTTATTAAGTATTTTGTATATTTCACGCTGTTCATGTTGAAGCCGTGGTCCACGCTCTCTATCACGGGACGCTTCGCCCCCTCCTTCTTCACCTTTTCCATTACCGAAAGGGTGAAGTCGCCGTTGTCTTCCACAGCCTTCAACGTGCCTTTCCACTTCTTGCCGCCGGCGTCAAGCACCTCCACCTCCTTGCCGATGAAGTTCACGTACTGCTGCCTCACCTTGAAGGGCTGCCCCAGTCCGGCGCTGCCCACCTCAAGCTCGTAGTCCTCCTCGTCCCTGTTGAGGTGTTCCTCGATAAAGCGGCTGAGTTGCACGCAGTCTTCTATCCACACCCCGTCGGCATGGTCAATCTCCACCACGATCCTGTCGTCGCTGCTTATCTCGATGTCCACGAGGAAATAGTCCTTGTCTTCAAGCCACTGGTTAACCAGTTTTTCAACTACGTTTTTGTCTATCATATATAAAGAATAAGTTGTGTCATCCCTTCTGCCGGTATGGGTCAATCTGCGCTTGACTGTCCCCTCCGCCGGGGGAATTAAAATAAAATGAGGAGCTCCTTAGGGGCTCCCCATTCCACTGAACGCTGCAAAGTTAGCAATTATAATTAACTTGTGCAAAGTTTTTTTCACGAAAAAAAAGGACGCGGCGGGATTTTGCCCCCTCTCCGCGCCCTTTCGCTTCTTTTATTGGTTGTTTTATGGTTTTTCGCTGTCAAATTGCCGCACACACGGGCGGCACGCCGCTACGCGTCGATGTTGGCGTAGGTGGCGTTCTCCTCGATGAACTGTCGGCGCGGCTCCACGTCGTCGCCCATGAGCATGGAGAATATCTCGTCGGCCTCGGCGGCGTTCTCGATGTTCACCTGCTTCAGGAGGCGCGTCTTGGGGTCCATGGTGGTCTCCCAGAGCTGGCTCGGGTTCATCTCGCCCAGACCTTTGTAGCGCTGGGTGTGGATGTTCTTGTCGTCGTCGGCTCCGTTGCCGTATTTGTCGAGGAAAGCCTGTCGCTGCTGCTCGGTGTAGCAGTATTCCTTCACCTTATTCTTATATGTGCAGAGATACAGCGGCGGCGTGGCGATGTAGAGGTGTCCCTCCTGTATCACCTTGGGCATGAAGCGGTAGAAGAGTGTCATGATGAGCGTGTCGATGTGAGAGCCATCGACGTCGGCATCGGTCATTATGATAATCTTGTCGTAGCGCAGCTTGTCGGTGTTGGCCTCCTTGTCGTCCTCGCCGTCCACGCCGAAGCGCACGCCGATGCTCTGGATGATGTTCATCACCGACTCGCTCTCGAACACCTTGTGCCACATCACCTTCTCCACGTTGAGGATCTTTCCCCGCAACGGCAAAATCGCCTGTGTATAGCGGTCGCGCCCCTGCTTGGCGGAGCCTCCGGCGGAGTCTCCCTCGACGAGGAATATCTCGCACTCCTTGGGGTCGCGGTTGGAGCAGTCGGCGAGCTTGCCGGGCAGTCCGCCGCCCGTCATCGGGTTCTTGCGCTGCACGCTCTCGCGGGCCTTGCGGGCGGCGATGCGTGCCGTGGCGGCGAGTATCACCTTGTCGCAAATCATCTTCGCCTCCTTGGGGTGCTCCTCAAGATAGTATGTGAGAGCCTCGCTGACGGCCTGTTGCACGGCTCCCGTCACCTCGCTGTTGCCGAGCTTCGTCTTGGTCTGTCCCTCAAACTGCGGCTCCGCCACCTTTATAGATATAACGGCGGTGAGTCCCTCACGGAAGTCCTCGCCGGCGATTTCTATCTTCGCCTTCTCTATCTGCTTGGAGATTACGGGGTCGTTGTCGGCGTATTTCTTCAGCGTGCGAGTGAGCGCCATGCGGAAGCCCACGAGGTGTGTTCCGCCCTCTATGGTGTTGATGTTGTTCACATAGGAGTGGATGTTCTCGCTGTAGTCGGTGTTGTACATGATAGCCACCTCTATCGGGATGCCCTGTTTCTCGGTCTTTAGGTATATCACGTCGTCGAAGAGGTGCGTGCGGTGGCGGTCCACGTAGCGCACGAACTCCTTGAGTCCTTCCTTGGCGTGGAACACCTCCTGCTTTGTCTTGCCCTCCTCGTCGGGGCGCAGGTCGGTGAGCGTTATCGTTATGCCAGCGTTGAGGTAGGCGAGCTCCCTCATGCGCTTGGCTATGATGTCGTATTTATAGAGCGTGGTGGTGAATATCGTGGGGTCGGGCCAGAACTGCTGGCGCGTTCCCCTCAGCTCGGTCTCGCCCACCACCTTCACGGGGTAGAGGGGCTTGCCCTTTTCGTATTCCTGCTGGTAAATCTTGCCGTCGCGGAACACCTGCGACTTCATCTTCGTGGAGAGGGCGTTCACGCAGCTCACGCCTACGCCGTGGAGTCCGCCGCTGACCTTGTAAGATCCCTTGTCGAACTTTCCTCCGGCGTGGAGCACTGTCATCACGACCTCGAGCGCCGACTTGTGGAGTTTGGCATGTTCGTCCACGGGGATGCCTCGTCCGTTGTCCTGCACGGTTATCGAACCGTCCTCGTTGATTGTCACCTCCACGTGTGTGCAGTAGCCGGCCATGGCCTCGTCGATGGAGTTGTCCACGGTTTCGTTCACCAAATGGTGAAGTCCTTTCTCGCTGATATCACCGATATACATCGCCGGGCGTTTGCGCACGGCTTCCAATCCCTCCAGCACCTGGATGTTGCTGGCGGAATAGTTGTTCTCGTTTATTTGATTTTCTGACATTGCTTGTTTCTATTTTCAAGGGGCAAAGATAACTTTTTTTTTTGACACTGGGAAACTTTTGGGGGTAAAAGTGATTTGGCGGCACTGGGCTTGATTTTATACGCCCACAGGCTTCAGTCCTCAGCCCAACATAGAACCACCAACAATTCCGCCGGCGTATAAACAGGCAAGGCAGACTCTGAAAAATCTTTCTTGTTACGGGTCACGATGCAATCCGCATTTACTTTCAAGGCTGTCTGATGCTGTGTCGCGTCCTCATAATCCTTCCAACCAGACGAAAGAGCCTTAACCGCGATTGAAGCCTGCAAGTCCGAAATCTCCACGAAACGTGACAATGCCAAAAGAGAGTCCTTCACATTCTTGTAGCCATATTTATGCGCGACATACATCGAAGTGACATACGACAAAGCAGAAACCGCCAACGTCACGTCCCCCATCACGCCCAAGGCGAAGATACGGTCAGCATCGGCGGAAAACGGCTCCCGCCCCGTGACAAAATCAATCAATATGTTGGTGTCTACAAAAACTTTCACAGCGAATATTTCTTTTCTACCAACGCCCCAATACTGTTTTCATCAGCCGGAACAGGTCTTCCGCCTGTAGCCCTCAATGCCTTGACATAAGACAACGCCGCTTTAAACCGGGCCGTTTCTATTATGCTCTGCTTTTCCCGCGTCCCCTGCAAAAACGACAGGAGTGCCCTCTCCACAGTATCAGCCACGCTGATATTGTGCATATTGGCGTAGTCCTCCGCCCCTCTGTATACATTACTGTTGATTGCCACCGTATTCATGTCTTTCCATATTTGTTTCAATTTATTGCAAAAGTACGCTTTTACCTCCAATATGTCAAGATAAATCCCAAAAAACTTTTCTGAACGCACTTGCATAAGAGGGAAAACGAAGCCGGCCATTTCTAAAACGAGCCCCACTTACAAAAGGGATGTCATATAAAGCGGAAGATACAGGATGCCGTCTTTCTGCTCCATGTCGGCGGTGTGGATGACGTAGGGGGTCGAAAGATAATCCTTGTATTTCTTGATGCACTTTTTCAGGGAACTCAAGGTATAGCGGCTGGTGGATTTCACCTCTATGGGCGAAATGTTGTGGCGGCTCGTCACCGACGGCTTGGCTATCAGGAAATCTATCTCCATCCTGTCCTCCGCCTCACGCGAATAGTTGGAATAGAAGAAAAGCCGGTGCCCGTTGGCTCTCAGCATCTGCGCCACGATGTTCTCCACAAGCATACCTTCGTTCACCTCCAGCTTGTCCATCATCAGTTTCTTGTAGAGCGTCTCCTGCATAATCCGGTTCTCGTCGAAAGCCATGCTCACCAGCAGACCCGTGTCGGCCATGTAGCATTTCAGACTGGAACTTTCCATTTTCAGGCTCAGTCCGATGTTGGGTTCGGTGGCGCCGTAGCAGATGTTCGCCACCATCGCCTCGTTGAGCCAGAAAAAAGCGTTTTCGTACTCGCGCATCCTCGCCCCGGCCTTCATTTCAGAAAGCCGGAATTTCTTCTCGTGCTTTTGCAGCTGGCTCGGGATTTGGTCGAAAATGCTTGCCACACGCGTCTCCTCGCCGTCGGCATATTTCTGGATGTCGTTCCGGTAAAGGTTTATGATGGCGCGCTTCACGGAGTCCACCTTCACGAAATCCCTTGTCGCCGCGTAGGTGTCCACCGCCTTGGGCATCCCTCCCACTATCATGTACTGGCGGAAAAGGCCCATCGCCTTGCGGTGTATGTCGGGTCCCATCGGACGGCGTTTCTCAAACTGCAACTTGATGAGCTGCATCATCGTCTCCTCGCCCATAGCCCACAGAAACTCCTCGAAGTCCATGGGGTACATATTCATCCTCACCTCTTCCGACGGAATCATTATGTCCTTCACGTTCTTGTTGATGGATACCAGCGAACCTGTCTCCACATAGTCGAAACGCCCGTCCTTGACCAAGTACTTTATGGCAGCCCTCGCCGCAGGGAACGCCTGAACTTCGTCGAACACGATTAGCGATTTCCGCGGCTGCAGCCTCACGTTGAAATAGAGCTGCAGATACATGAAAAAGGTGTCCAGATCGTGCAGGTAGTCGCGGAACAGGTCGAGCACCTGCGGCATCACGTTGTTGAAGTCTATCATTATATACGACTCATACTCCGCCTTGGCGAACTCCTCCACAATATAGCTTTTGCCCACTCGCCTTGCGCCGTCTATGAGCAAAGCGTTCTGCCCTTTGTCGTTCTCTTTCCAAGAGACCATCCGTTGATAAATCTTGCGTTTCATAACTCTCTGATTTTCATTCGACTCCACGTTTCCTAAGGTTCGCGAAGCCCAATTTTACACATTTCCTAAGGTTCAGCGAGCGCAAATTTACACATTTCCTAAGGTTCGGGCAAACTTTCTGGGCATGTATGACAAAAAAAAGAAGCCCGCAGCTTGGTGTTTCGTTACCAAAGCCACGGGCTTTTATCTGTTGCGGAGGGGACATCAACCGACGGTTGAACGACCTGCCTCGCCTAAATGTCTTGTCATGCAATTACGCAAGGGCGTTGATGTGCTGTGCAAGGCTTGACTTGATGTTTGCAGCCTTGTTCTTGTGGATAAGGTTGGTCTTAGCCAGCTTGTCCAGAATCTTCTGTACGCTCGGGTACATCTTTACAGCCTCTTCCTTGTCTGTAATGGCGCGCAGTTTGCGTACGGCGTTGCGCATAGTCTTTGCATAATATCTGTTGTGCAAATTCTTTTTCTTGTCCTGACGGATTCTTTTGAGTGATGATTTGTGATTTGCCATCTTTACGTTATTCTTTTATTTTGTTGTAGTCCCTAGGAGAGTCGAACTCCTCTTTAGAGAATGAAAATCTCTCGTCCTAACCGATAGACGAAGGGACCATGTTTCGGTTTTTGCGGTGCAAAGTTACGGCAAAGGAATTTATTGCGCAAATATTTTAAAGGAAAATTGCGAATTTTTCTTCTTTTCTCCCTGTTTCTCCACCATTTATGCCGTTGGAAAGGTGTTTTTTGATACATTTGCAGCGTTTTTATGCTGTTTACCGTGAACGCCATAGTGCTGCGCGCCTTCAGTTTCAGCGACTCGAAAATGATGGCCGACGTTCTCTCCCGCGAGGAGGGGAGGCTGTCGTGTGTCCTGCGCCTGGGCAAGTCGGCGGCGGCTCGTGGGCGCAGACAGATGTTCCAGCCGCTGTCGGTGCTGGAGCTTACCTTGGAGAGGAAGGCCGCGGGGCAGATACCCATTGTGAAGGAGTCGCGCATCGCCGCGCCGGCGGCATCGATACCCTTCGACCCGGTGAAGACTGTCATCGCCATGTTCGTGGCGGAGTTCACGGGCAACGTGACGAGGGCTGAGGAGAGTTCCGCCGCGCTCTTCGACTTCGTGGCGGGCAGCGTCAGGTGGCTCGACGCGGCACGCGCGGGCTTCGCCAATTTCCACCTTATATATATGGTAAGGCTCTCGCGCTACACCGGTTTCTTCCCCAACGGCGACGACTACGCCGAGGGCCGTCCCTTCGACATGACGAACGGATGCTTTGTGGAGTCCGCCACCCCTCGCAAGGGTTTTCTCTTCGGGCGCGACGCGAAGCTGATGCACCTCATCACGCGCCTCGACTACCCCTCGATGCACCTCCTGCGCCTGTCGCACACCGCCCGCAACCGCTGTCTCGACACAATCCTTGAATACTACTCGCTGCACATCCCGAACATAAGGGAAATGAAGTCACTAAGGGTATTCAGGGAGATTTTCGCCGGGGTGTGACGCACGGCTCTTTCATCTAAGCCGCCTTTCAGCGGCAGACCGCCGCTCCGCCGGCCGTCCATCGGGCGAAGGACGAGCATCCATCGGACGATGGACGCTTGACGGACCGCCCCTTTCCGGCTCTCTGCCACACGCTCTCTCAATATGGTCACACACTGTGTGACGGATTAAAAACCGTAATACTGATAAAGACACGCAAAAAAACCGTAAACCAACGCTACGGAACGGCATATACGTGGACGGTGGGGAGGACACCGCATTATATTACAGGCGAGAAAAGAAAGTCAAACCTGTAATTTTACACAAACCATGAACAAGACACTCTACATCATCACCGCGTCGGCACTGGGAGCCGAAGCGGCGCAAGCCATCTACGATCTGAGGTGGATGCTGATTTTCATCGTGTGGCTGTTGGCCGTGAACCTGTGGTTCCGCATATCGTGCGACGCCAAGGCGAAACGCCCGACGAGCGTGGCAAGGGAGGGGCGCGAGGCGTGCAACAAACTTGTGGACTACATCGCCTACCTGATGTCGGGCGCGATACTGGGCCTCGCAATCTTCGAACCGCTCGGCATCGCCACCCACACGGAGACCGCCGCCGCGGGGCTTGCGCTGGGCTGCGTGTGGGAGATAGAAAGCATCGCCGACCACGTGTGCGAACTGCACGGCATCGGGCAACGCCACTGCATCAGACGGCTTCTGCTGAAAATGGTGAAAAGCAAGTTCAAATGGATGAACGACGCATAAAAGGTATAAAAAAAGCCGAAACCAACAACGCACAACACTACACAACACGACGGCACAAAAACGGAAGCAGTAACTTTGCAAAAGAAAACAACAACAGTGTAATACCATTAATAAAAAAGAAAGGACAACACCATGAGAGACATCAAGACTATCTTCATCCACTGCACCGCCACGCCGCGGACAGCCACGCCGGAGTCTATAACCGAAGCGTTCCGCCGCAGGGGGTGGAAATCCCCCGGCTACCACTACCTGATACTGCCGCGCGGCGGAGTGACGCAGCTGCTCGACATCAGCCGGGTGAGCAACGGAGTGCAGGGACACAACGCCAATGCCATAAACATAGCCTACATCGGCGGGACCGACGGCGACGGCCGTCCCGCCGACACCCGCACCATTGAGCAGAAGGCCGCCATTGTGCATCTGCTCATCCAGCTGAGGGAACGCTTCCCCAAGGCGCACATCATGGGACACCGCGACATCTGGAGCGAGACCGACAGCCGCCTGTGGAAGAAGCAATGCCCGTGTTTCAACGCCACGAAGGAATACATGTACATATAGTGCGGCGCGACAGGCAGGGACAAAGAAAAAGGACACATGCAATCACTGCAGATGTCCTTCCTGCCTATCACGCCGATAGGCGAATACAAAATTAAACAATTGTGCGGAAAGAGGGGGATTCGAACCCCCGATACGCTTTTGACGTATACACGCTTTCCAGGCGTGCCTCTTCAGCCACTCGAGCACCTTTCCCTGCCGGCTTTCACCTTAGCCTTGCAAAGGTAACGCTTTTTATCCTAAACGGAAAATTTTGCGCCGCTTTTGTGCGGCAAGCCCCCACCCCACGCAAGGTCAAGGCGAAAACAGGTCTTCGATATTTAATCTTATTTAGCGGATGAACGTTAAACAAAACTTAAAAGACACAGGGCAAGGATTATCGCAGCGTCAGCTCTTTTAAGCTATAAACATTATATGCCACAATATGTTATACCAAACAAACGAACGCCGCACAGGATTATCGGAAAGCCCCATTATGATAACTTTCGTTAAAACACATCCACCCGACACAAACGCCCCTTGCCCCAAGCACAGATGAAGCCAAACGACAGCGCGACTTGCCCCAAAGTAAAAATAACAGGCGTTTTTACAAAATTGTGGGGCAAAGTGGTGGAGTGTGGGGAAAAATACGTAACTTTGAAGCCGAATAACCCTATAAGTTATGTACGTATGCGTTTTTTAGGTAACATAGAGGCAAAAATCGACGCGAAGGGAAGAGTTTTCTTTCCGTCCACCTTCCGCAAGGTCATGCAGGCCGGCGGCGAGGAGAACCTCGTGTTGCGTAAGGACATCTTCCAGCCGTGTCTCGTGATATACCCCGAGAGCGAATGGAACAGGCAGATGGACGAACTCAGGGCAAGGCTGAACCGGTGGAACAGGGAGCACCAGAGGATATTCCGCCAGTTCGTCTCCGACGCAGAACTGATAACAATCGACGGCAACGGACGGTTTCTCATCCCGCGGCGGTACGCCGAAATGGCGGGCATCACGCAGAAGGTGAAGTTCATCGGCGTGGGCGACTCCATAGAGCTGTGGAGCGAGGAGAACACCGAAAAGCCGTTCATGGAACCCGAGGAGTTCGGCGCCGCGCTGGAGAGCATCATGGGCGAGGCGGCAAGCGCGCCCGGCGGCGGCAATGCGGCCGCCCTCTGAAAAACCACCCACATCAACCCACAAGAAAAAGAAGGAACAATGGCAACAATCATAGATACATACCACGTGCCGGTGCTGCTCCGCGAGAGCGTGGACGGCCTCGACATAAAGCCAGGCGGCATTTACGTGGACGTGACGTTCGGCGGCGGAGGACACAGCCGCGAGATACTGTCGCGCCTGGGCGAGGGAGGACACCTGTACAGCTTTGACCAGGACGCCGACGCGGAGCGGAACATTGAGCCGCACGATAACTTCACGTTCGTGCGCAGCAATTTCCGCTATCTGAAAAACTGGATGCGCTACTACGGCGTGGAGGGCGTGGACGGACTGCTTGCCGACCTCGGCGTGTCGAGCCACCATTTCGACGACGAGACGAGGGGCTTCTCGTTCCGCTTCGACGCTCCGCTCGACATGAGGATGAACAAGCGCGGGGGAGACACCGCCGCCGACCTGATAAACAAGCTCGACGAGGAGCAGTTGGCGGATATGTTCTACCTCTACGGCGAACTGAAAAACTCGCGACGCATAGCCGCCGCCATTGTGAAGGCGAGAAAGGAAAAGCCCTTCGCCACCACGCAGGATCTGATAGACGCCGCGCTGCCGCTCTTCCCCAAGGAACGCGGCAAGAAGGAAATGGCGAAACTCTTCCAGGCACTGCGCATCACGGTGAACCACGAGATGTCGGCACTGAAGGAAATGCTCCAAGCCGCCACGGAGGTGCTGAAACCCGGCGGACGGCTCTCGGTGATAACCTACCACAGCCTGGAGGACCGCATCGTGAAGAACATGATGAAAGCCGGAAACCCCGAGGGCAAGACGGTGCAGGACTTCTTCGGGAGAGTGGAGACGCCGTTCCGGCTGGTGAACAACAAGGTGATTGTGCCGGACGACGGGGAACAGGAACGCAACCCG
This sequence comes from uncultured Prevotella sp., assembly GCA_963639565.1. GTDB lineage: Bacteria > Bacteroidota > Bacteroidia > Bacteroidales > Bacteroidaceae > Prevotella. The sequence goes on from CAVHWJ010000002.1 coordinate 14,830, forward strand.
CGCAGCAGAAGCGCGAAACTAAGAATCGCTGAAAAGAAATGAAGGAAGAGACGACAGAAAACATAGAACTGGCTCCCGACGGCGGCAAGACGGCGGCGAAAGCCGGCGCCAAGCGGAAGGAAGAACCCTCGAAGGAAAGCCGCGAGAAGGCTGAGGCGAGGGAGGAACTGCGCCGCATGGTGCAGGAGCAGGCCCGCGAGGACGAACTGCCGCTCTCGGCCGACTTCACGCTGAAGAAAATCCTCGGCGGCGAGTTCCTCACCACAAGGCTGCTCAGGCAGCAGATATGGCTGGTGCTGCTGATAATGGGGTTCACGATTGTATATATCTCAAACAGATACAGCTGCGACCAGCAGAGGATTGAAATATCACGGCTCACCAAGGAACTGGAAGAGGCCAAGTTCAAGGCGATGTCGAGCACGAGCGAGATAACCGAAGTGAGCCGCGAGAGCAACGTGTTGGAAATGCTGCGGCAGAACAAGGACAGTGTGCTGCACATCCCCACACAGCCACCTTATATTATTAACGTACCGGAACAATGAGCAGACAGATTGACAAGAGCACAATAATATTCAGGTTCAAGATCGTGGCCTGGGTGGCTGTCGCTATCGGCGCGCTCATTATCGGCAGGGTGATGTACATCGGCACCGTGAAGCACGACTACTGGATGAAGGTGGCGGCGCAGAAGAAGATTGAGAACGAGCCTATCCTGCCGGAAAGGGGCAACATACTGAGCTGCGACGGCAGGATGCTGTCGGGCACGCTGCCTGAATATGAGGTGAAGATAGACTTCAAGGTGTGCCGGCAGTTCCGCGACTCGATGTGGAAAGCCGATTTCAACCGCATCTGCAGCGGCCTGCACCACATCTTCCCCGACAAGAGCGTGGAGTCCATCAAGGAGCACTTGCAGAAGGGGTATGACAAGAGCAGCCAGAGCTGGCCTATCGTGAAGGGAAGGGTGACGTTCGAGCAGTTCTCCGCCATAAAGCGGCTGCCGGTGTTTGACCAGCCGCCGTACAGGGGAGGCTTCAACTTCGAGACATACTCCACGAGGAAAAAGCCCTTCGGGTCGCTCGCCTCGCGCACCATTGGCGACCTCGTGACGTGGAACGGCAAGGCGAAGAACGGACTGGAACAGTGGTTTGACGCAGACCTGAGAGGCACGCCCGGCGTGAAGAGCATCAAGAAGGTGCTCAACAAGAACATCGCCGAGGTGGAGAAAGAGCCGGTGAACGGGTCGGACATCGTGACGACAATCGACGTGGGGATGCAGGACCTGGCGGAGCGCGCCCTCGTTGAGGAGCTTAGGGAAATCAACGGCACCGTGGGTGTGGCTATCGTAATGGAGGTGAGCACCGGCGACGTGAAGGCAATGGTGAACATGACGAAATGCCAGGACGGCAACTACTACGAGATACAGAACAACGCCGTGTCGGACTTGGTGGAGCCGGGTTCCGTGTTCAAGACGGCTTCAATAATGGTGGCACTCGACGACGGCGTGTGCGACACCACATACATGGTGGACACTGGGAGCGGCGTGTGGGAGATGTACGGCGCGAAGATGAAGGACCACAACTGGGCCAAGGGCGGCTACGGCACAATATCGCTGCCAAGGGTGCTCGAAGTGAGTTCCAACATCGGCGTGAGCCGCATCATCGACCGCTTCTACGGCAAGAACCCCGAGAAATTCGTGGAGGGCATCAAGCGCGTGGGCATGGGGGCTAACCTCAACCTGCCGTTCGTGGGAGCGGCGAAAGCCAAGATACGAAGCCCGAAGCGCAACAAGAAGGGGCAGATAATAAACAACTGGTACGGCACCACGCTGCCGTGGATGAGCATCGGCTACGAGACGCAGATTCCGCCGATTTACACGCTGACGTTCTACAACGCCATTGCAAACAACGGCAAGATGGTGGCGCCGCGCTTCGTGAAGAGCGTGATGAAAGACGGCGAGGTGACAAAGGAGTTCCCCACCGTGGTCCTGAAGGAGAAAATCTGCAAGGACAAGACGCTGAAGGAGATGCAGACAATACTCTACCACGTGGTGAGCCAGGGCCTGGGCAAGAGGGCCGGCTCTCAGTCGTTCAAGGTGGCGGGCAAGACCGGTACGGCGCAGATTGCCAAGGGAAAGGCCGGCTACAAGAACGGACAGATGAACTATCTCGTGAGCTTCGCCGGATATTTCCCTGCCGACGCGCCGAGGTACAGCTGCATAGTGTGCATACAGAAGCCGGGACTGCCGGCGTCGGGAGGACTGCAGAGCGGCGCCGTGTTCCACCAGATTTCGGAGGGCATCATGGCGCAGAGCCTGAAACTGCTCGCGGCCGACGCAAAGGACTCCTCGTCGGTGCTCGTGCCGGAGGTGAAGAGCGGAAACATCCTCGCGGCCGACTACGTGCTGTCGCACCTGAAGATTAACACCGCCAACGGCTGGAGCGGCAATTTCGCCGACGGCAACCCGGTGTGGGGCAAGGCAAACGTGAGCGGCGGCACCGTGAACCTCGTGAAGCAGCCCATCTACGCCAAGTGGCAGATGCCCGACGTGACGGGAATGGGCGCGAGGGACGCTGTTTACATGCTCGAGTCGAGGGGGCTGAAAGCCACCGTCTACGGCAGGGGCAGGGTCTACGAACAGAGCATCGCCCCGGGAAAGAAAATCCGCAAGGGACAACGGTGCATCATAAAACTGAAAATATAAGAAACAAAATACTGTTGAACGAAACATACATAACTATGAAATTAGAAACACTTTTGAAGGAAATCAATACCCTGGCGGTGGCAGGGCAGACTGATATTGACATAAAGGGCGTGAACATCGACTCGCGCCGCATTGAGGAGGGTCACCTCTTCGTGGCGCAGCGCGGCACACAGGTGGACGGACACAAGTTTATCCCCAAGGCGATAGAAATGGGGGCGAAGGCCGTGCTCTGCGAGACGATGCCCGAGGATAAGGCCGAGGGCGTGACCTACGTTCAGGTGGAGTCAACCGAAGACGTGGTGGGCAAGGTCGCCACCACGTTCTACGGCGACCCGTCGAAGAAGCTCAAGCTCGTGGGCGTGACGGGAACGAACGGCAAGACGACAATCGCCACCTTATTATATAATATGTTCCGCAAGTTCGGCTACAAGTGCGGTCTGCTCTCCACGGTGTGCAACTACATCGAGGACGAGGCAATCCCTGCCGACCACACCACGCCCGACCCGATAGAGCTGAACTCGCTGCTTGACAGGATGGTGGACGCGGGATGCCAGTACGCCTTCATGGAGTGCAGTTCCCACGCCATCGCACAGAAGCGCATCGGGGGACTGACGTTCGCTGGCGGACTGTTCACCAACCTGACGCGCGACCATCTGGACTACCACAAGACGTTCGAGAACTACCGCGACGCCAAAAAGGCGTTCTTCGACATGCTGCCCAAGACGGCGTTCGCCATTACCAACGCCGACGACAAGAACGGAATGTTCATGGTGCAGAACACCAAGGCCACGGTGAAGACATACTCCACCAGGGCAATGGCTGACTTCAAGGCGAGAATCCTGGAGTGCCACTTCGGGGGGATGTATCTCGACATCAACGGACAGGAAGTGGGCGTGCAGTTCATCGGCAAGTTCAACGCGAGCAACCTCCTCGCCGTCTACGGCGCGGCGGTGATGCTCGGCGAGAAGCCAGAAAACATCCTCCTCGTGATGAGCACGCTGAAGAGCGTGAGCGGAAGGCTCGACCCGGTGCAGTCGCCCGACGGATATACCGCCATTGTGGACTACGCCCACACGCCCGACGCGCTGGAGAACGTGCTGAAGGCCATACACGAGGTGCTCGACGGCAAGGGACACGTGATAACCGTTTGCGGCGCCGGCGGCAACCGCGACAAGGGCAAGCGTCCGCTCATGGCGCAGGAGGCCGTGAAGCAGAGCGACAAGGTTATCATAACGAGCGACAACCCGCGCTTTGAGGAGCCGCAGGACATCATCAACGACATGCTCGCCGGACTGGACAAGGAGCAGATGAAGAAGGTGGTGAGCATCGTGGACCGCAGGGAGGCGATACGCACGGCGTGCATGATGGCGCAGAAAGGCGACGTGATACTCGTGGCAGGAAAGGGCCATGAGGACTACCAGGAGGTGAAGGGCGTGAAGCACCATTTCGACGACAAGGAAGTGTTGAAGGAAGTCATGTAAACCGATAAAAAAGAAATAGAATATGTTGTACTATCTGTTCAGATTTCTGGACCAGTTCGGCATCCCCGGAAGCCACATGTGGTCATACATATCATTCCGCGCCCTGCTGGCGCTCATCCTGTCGCTCGTAATATCGGCGTGGTTCGGCGAGAAATTCATCAAGTTCCTCAAGAGCAAGCAGATCACCGAAACGCAGCGCGACTCGAAGATCGACCCGTTCGGCGTGAAGAAAATCGGCGTGCCGTCGATGGGCGGCATCATCATCATCGTGGCTATCCTGCTGCCCGTGATACTGTTGGGCAGGATGAGGAACGTCTACCTTATCCTTATGATAGTCACCACGCTGTGGCTCGGTTTCCTCGGCGGACTCGACGACTATATCAAGATTTTCCGCCACAACAAGGAGGGACTGCCGGGCAAATTCAAGATTGTTGGCCAGATTAGCATCGGCCTCATCGTGGGCATATTCCTGTGGCTCAGTCCCGACGCGAAGATAAACGAGAACGTGGAACTGAAAAAGGAGAACGGCACGGAGGTGGTGGTGAAGCACCGCGCGCAGCCGGTGAAGTCGCTGAAGACCACCATTCCGTTCATCAAGGGACATAACCTCGACTACGCCAACATCATGTCGTTCTGCGGCAAGTACAAGACGGCGGCAGGGTGGATTCTCTTCGTGGTGATGACTATCCTCGTGGTCACGGCGGTGTCTAACGGCGCGAACCTCAACGACGGCATGGACGGCATGTGCGCCGGTAACTCGGCTATCATCGGCGTGGCGCTGGGCATATTCGCCTACGTGAGCAGCCACATAGAATACGCCGCGTATTTCAACATCATGTACATCCCCGGGGCGCAGGAGCTTGTGGTGTTCCTCTGCGCTTTCATCGGCGCGCTGATAGGTTTCCTGTGGTACAACTCCTACCCCGCCCAGGTGTTCATGGGCGACACGGGTTCGCTCACCATCGGCGGCATCATCGGCGTGTGCGCCATTATCATCCACAAGGAACTGATGCTGCCCATTCTCTGCGGCATATTCTTCGTGGAGAGCGTGAGCGTGATACTGCAAGTGTATGTGGCGAAGTGGGGGACGAAGCACGGCAGGAAACTGCGAATGATAAAGCGCGCGCCGCTGCACGACACGTTCCGCACCACAAAGGAACAGCTCGACCCGGGAATAAAATACATATTCAAGAAGCCGGAGTCGGTGATACACGAATCGAAAATCACTATCAGGTTCTGGATCGCGACGATCATCCTCGCCGCCCTCACTATCATAACCCTGAAGATGAGATAAAAAAAGAAAGGAAAGAATTATGAAAAGGATTGTAATACTTGGAGCCGGGGAGAGCGGCGCCGGAGCCGCCGTACTGGCGAAGAAAGAGGGTTTCGACGTGTTCGTGTCTGACATGGCAGCCATCAAGGACAAATACAAGGAGCAGATGGACCGCCACGGCATTGAGTGGGAAGAGGGACATCACACGGAGGAGAAAATCCTCAACGCCGACGAAATCATCAAAAGTCCGGGCATCCCCAACGAGGCCCCGATGATACGCAAGTGCATCGAGAAGGAAATACATATCATCAGCGAGATCGAGTTTGCCGGAAGGTACACCAACTCCAAGATGGTGTGCATCACGGGCAGCAACGGCAAGACCACAACCACGTCGCTCATCTACCATATCTTCAAGAACGCGGGATATGACGTGGGCTTGGCCGGCAACATCGGCAAGAGCCTTGCGCTGCAAGTGGCGGAAGACCCGCACGCTTATTATGTGATTGAACTGAGTTCCTTCCAGCTGGACAACATGTATGACTTCCGCGCAAACATCGCCATCTTGCTGAACATCACGCCCGATCATCTGGACCGCTACGAGTTCTGCATGCAGAATTACGTGGACGCGAAGATGCGCATCATACAGAACCAGACCGACGACGATTCGTTCATCTTCTGGAACGACGACCCGGTTATCAAGAAGGAACTGGAGAAATACGACATCCATGCCGTGAAGTGTCCGTTCTCAGAATTGAAGGAGAAGGGTTCTATCGGCTACATTGAGGAGGGGCAGTACAAGATTGAGTACCCCACCCCGTTCAACATGGAGCAGGAGGCTCTCAGCCTCACAGGCAAGCACAATATCTACAACTCGCTCGCCGCCGGAATAGCAGCCAACATCGCAGGAATCAAGAAAGAGAACATAAGGAAGAGCCTCAGCGACTTCCCCGGAGTGGAGCACAGGCTGGAGAAGGTGTGCTCAGTGGGCGGAGTGCATTTCGTGAACGACAGCAAGGCGACCAATGTGGATGCGTGCTGGTACGCGCTGGAGAGCATGAAGACTCCCACCATACTTATAATAGGCGGCAAGGACAAGGGCAACGACTACAACGAGATTAAGGAACTGGTAAAGCAGAAATGCGTGGGTCTGGTTTATCTCGGGGCTGACAACAAGAAACTGCACGATTTCTTCGACGGCATGGGCATCCCGGTAGCGGACACCCACAGTATGGAGGATTGCGTTAAGGCGTGCGTCAGCATGGCGAAGCCCGGCGACACGGTGCTCCTCAGTCCGTGTTGCGCAAGTTTCGACCTGTTCAAGAACATGGAAGACCGCGGCGACCAGTTCAAGACGCTGGTGAGAAACCTGTAACATAGGAGCCGCAGGACATATAACATAAAAAAAGAAAAAGAAAACATATCGGAGGCAAAGATACAATGGCTGAAAAGTCGAAATCAAGTTTCAAGCTAAAGGGCGACGGCATCATCTGGGCGGTATTCTTCATACTGTGCCTTATAAGCATCGTGGAGGTGTTCAGTGCGTCGAGCAACCTTACCTACAAGACCTCAAACTACTGGGGGCCTGTGATAAAGCACACCATGCTGCTCGGCGTGGGCGTACTGCTGATGATTGCCACAATGAACATCAAATGCAAGTATTTCAAGATTGTAATGCCGTTCGCGCTCGCCTTTTCCTTTGTCACACTGATTGCCTGTTTCCTGTTCGGGGCGGTGAACGACGGCCACAGGTGGATTCCCATTCCCGGTATCGGGATGCAGTTCCAGCCGTCGGAAATCGCCAAGGGCAGCGTGGTGCTCGCCACGGCGCGCATACTGAGCATGATGCAGACCGACCACGGCGTGGACAAGCGCGCCTTCGGGGTGATATTCTGGATGTGCGTGGTGTTCCTTGGGCTTATCGGACTGGAGAACCTCTCCACGGCGGCGTTGCTCGGACTTGTGGTGATAATAATGATGTGGATTGGCAGGGTGCCGGGCCGCCAGCTCGGCAAACTCCTCGGCGGCATAGCAATCATCGCCGTGGTGGGCATCAGCTGCATCATGCTGTTCGGAACGGACATAAAGAAGCAGGAGGCGCAGAACCCCAAAATGGCAATGGTGGAGAACAACGCCGAGGGGAACGCCAATGCCGACAAGGCCGGAAAGAAGAAAGAAAAGGGACTGTTCCACCGCTTCGACACGTGGAAAAGCCGAATAGACAAGTTCCTCGACGGCGGACAGGTGCCGCCGGAGGAGTTCGACCTCAACAACGAGGCGCAGGTGGGCTACTCAAACATCGCCATCGCGTCGTCGAACATGGTGGGGAAAGGCCCGGGCAACTCCGTGGCGCGCGACTATCTGCCTCAGGCGTTCTCTGACTTCATCTACGCAATCATCGTGGAGGAAATGGGTGTCTTCGGGGCGTTCATCGTTTGCCTCATGTATCTCATCATCCTCTTCCGCACGGCGAAGATAGCCAACCGCTGCGTGAACACCTTCCCGGCGTTGCTCATCATCGGCTTCGCCCTACTGCTCGTGACACAGGCGTTGTTCAACATGGCGGTGGCGGTGGGTCTCGCGCCAGTGACCGGACAGCCCCTGCCGCTGATAAGCAAGGGCGGTACGTCGTCGATAGTGAACTGCGTGTATATCGGCGTTATCCTCAGCGTGAGCTATTCGGCAAAGAAGAAGGACGACAAGGACGGCAACGACACCGACGAGGAAGAAGAGAGCCTCGACGCCGTTCCGCAAATGGCGGTGCAGACGGTGTGACGGTTAAACAAGCAACTAAAAATTCATAGCTATGGATAAAGAACTGAGAATTATTATCAGCGGTGGCGGAACAGGGGGGCATATCTTCCCTGCCGTTTCTATCGCTAACGCAATAAAGGCAAAACGCCCGGACGCAAAGATATTGTTCGTCGGCGCATTGGGACGAATGGAGATGCAGCGCGTGCCGGCGGCAGGATATGACATCAAGGGTCTCCCGGTGAGGGGACTTATCCGTCCGCTGTGGTCGCCGAAGAACATCGGTGTGCTGCTCGACTACCTCAAGAGCAAACGCATGGCAAAGGGCATCATCAAGGAGTTCAGGCCAATGGCGGCTGTCGGCGTGGGCGGTTACGCAAGCGGCGCGACGCTCGACGCGGCACACGCCATGGGCATACCGTGCCTCGTGCAGGAGCAGAACTCATACGCCGGAAAGACCAACAAAATGCTTTCTACAAAGGTGGACAGGATTTGCGTGGCTTACGACGGTATGGAACGCTTCTTCCCTGCCGACAAGATTATGAAGACCGGCAACCCCGTGAGGCAGAACATCCTCGACACAAAGGTCACGAGGGAGGAAGCTATAAAGGGTTTCGGTCTCGACCCGGCGAAGAAGACAATCCTCATCGTGGGCGGAAGCCTCGGCGCAAGGACTGTGAACGAAAGCGTGCTCCAGCATCTTGACGACATTGAAAAGTCGGGCGTTCAGGTTATCTGGCAGACAGGAAAGTATTACAACGCCTCTATCATGGAGAAGATGAAGGCTCACAAGGAAATGCCAATGGTGAAAGTATTGGATTTCATCACCGACATGGGGGCTGCATACAAGGCAGCCGACTTGGTAATCAGCCGCGCCGGGGCGAGCAGCATATCGGAGTTCTGCCTCATCGGCAAGCCAGTAATCCTCGTGCCGTCGCCCAACGTGGCGGAGGACCACCAGACGAAGAACGCAATGGCTCTCGTGACGAGGGACGCGGCTCTCATGGTGAGGGACGCTGACGCGGCAAGCGAGGTGATCAAACTCGCCATCGACACCGTACACGACGAGAAGAAACTCAGCAATATGGCGGAGAACATAAAGAAACTCGCCCTGCCGGCATCCGCCGACATCATTGCCGACGAGGTGCTGAAATTAGCTGAAAGGAAATAAGACAAACAGGGGAAAACAAAAGGAAAAGCAAAAAGACAATGGAACTTAAAGACATTAAATCCGTATATTTCGTAGGTGCCGGCGGCATCGGCATGAGCGCGATAGCGCGTTATTTCATTCACCGCGGTCTTGTTGTGGCAGGATATGACAAGACACCCTCGGCTCTCACGGCACAGCTCGAAAAGGAGGGTATGCTGATACACTACGACGAGAACGTGGACGAGATACCCCACGCCTGCAAGAAGCAGGACTCAACGCTGGTGATTTACACTCCAGCCATTCCGCAGAGCCACAAGGAACTGGCTTTTTTCCGCGAAAACAATTTCACCGTGGAGAAAAGGGCGCAGGTGTTGGGTTTGCTGACACGCAGCCACAAGGGTTTGTGTGTGGCTGGCACCCACGGCAAGACGACCACATCCACGATGTGCGCCCATATCATGCACCAAAGTTCGGTGGACTGCAACGCCTTTCTCGGGGGCATATCGAAGAACTACGGCACTAACTACATCCTCAGTGAGAAAAGCGACTTCGTGGTGATCGAGGCGGACGAGTTCGACCGCAGTTTCCATTGGCTGCGCCCGTGGATGAGCGTTATCACATCCACCGACCCTGACCACCTTGACATCTACGGCACTAAGGAGGCTTACCTTGAGAGTTTCCGCCACTACACCACCCTTATCCAGCCGGGCGGTGCGCTAATCATCCATAAAGACCTGGAAATGAAAGCCGACGTGCAGGACGGCGTGAGGGTTTACGAATACAGTCTTGACTCCGGGGATTTCCATGCGGAGGACATCAAGATAGAGAACGGCGAGATAACCTTTGATTTTATCTCACCAATAGAATCCATAAAGAACGTGCAGCTCGGGCAGCCCGTGCCTATCAACATCGAGAACGGCATCGCCGCAATGGCAATGGCGCAGCTCAACGGCTGCAACGCCGAGGAACTGAAATACGGCATCGGTTCGTACCGCGGCGTGGACAGACGCTTCGACTTCAAGATAAAGACCGACAAGCTGGTGTTTATGAGCGACTACGCACATCACCCGAAAGAGATTTACCAGAGCGCAAGGAGCATCCGCGAACTCTACAAGGACAAGAAGAT
>CAVHWJ010000002.1:25657-30299 GCA_963639565.1 uncultured Prevotella sp.
AAAGAAACAAAGGAATAAAGCAATATCCAGATGCGTCCCATATACAAGAGGCTGATACTAATACTGCTCGACACGGCACTCGTGGTGTATGTCGTTTTGGCGATGTTCTCGTTCAACAAACCTGACGAGTCGCATAAGGTGTGCTCGGAGGTGAACATACAGATTGCCGACCAAAACGCCAACGGCTTCCTGAGTGCGGCAGAAGTGAAGAAGATACTCGTGACAAACCGCATGTATCCGCTGAACACGAAGATGAACGACGTGGAGCCGCGGCGCATCGAGGATTTGCTGTGCCAAAGTCCGTTTGTAAGCACGGCGCAGTGCTACAAGACGCAGAACAACCACGTGTGCATCAGCATAACGCAGCGGCTGCCGATTGTAAGGATAAAGAGCCAGAACGGCGACGACTACTATATCGACGACAAGGGCGGCATCATGCCTAACTCCAAATACACCTCGGACCTCATCATCGCAACAGGCAACATAAGCCAGTGGTACGCCCGCAACTACATTTCGCTCCTTGCCGACGTGATAATGGGCAACGACCTTTGGAAGAACATGATCGAGCAGATAAACGTGCTGCCCGACAGGGGCATCGAAATCGTGCCGCGCGTCGGCGAGCACGTGGTGTACCTGGGGTATCTGCCGCAGTCGAAGGTGCTTTCCAAGCGCAAAAAGCTCGTGGGCGACTTTGTCAGCAGGAAACTGAACCGGCTGGAGAAATTCTACCGGTACGGCCTTAGCCAGGTGGGGTGGAACAAGTACCCGTACATCAACCTGGAATTTGACAACCAAATAATTTGCAAGAAACATAAACAGCAACCTGAAAACAACAACTAATATGCCAGCAAAAGAATTCATCGTAGCAATCGAACTGGGATCGTCGAAACTCCGCGGCATCGCAGGACGCAAGAACAGCGACGGCAGCATCACCATTGCCGCCGTGGCAAGCGAAGACTCTTCAACCTTCATCCGCAAGGGCATCGTGTATAACATCGAGAAGACGGTGCAGAGCATCACTAACATCGTGGGCAAGCTGAAAGCCACCCTGAACAGGGACATCGCGCAGGTCTACGTGGGAGTGGGCGGACAGTCTATCCTCAGCGTGAAGAACGAGATAACACGCGACCTGCCGCAGAACACAATCGTGACGCAGCAGATGGTGAACGAACTGATGGACGCCAACCGCAACAAGGCATACGCCGACAAGGAAATCCTCGACGTGGCGATACAGGAATACAGGGTGGGCAACGACCTGCAGACCGACCCCGCGGGAATACAGGCCGACAGGCTCACGGGGAATTTCCTGAACATCCTGTGGCGCAAGGCGTTCTACGACAAGCTGAACGACTGCTTCGACCGCGCCAACATCAACATCGCCGAACTGGACATCGCGCCGCTCGCCCTTGCCGACTGCATCCTCGACGACACCACGAAGCGCGCCGGATGTCTGCTCGTGGACATGGGGGCGGACACCACCACGCTGCTCGTCTACTACAAGAACATACTGCGGCATATCGCCGTTATCCCCCTCGGCGGAAAGAACATCACCATGGACATCTCCACGCTGAAGATTGACGACATGGAGGTTGCCGAAAAGATGAAGATAAAATACGGCAGCGCGTTCACCGACCCGCAAAACCGCGACAAGACACTGGAATATTCAATCGACGCGAACCACAAGGTGCCGAGCGTGAAGTTCCAGCAAGTGGTGGAGGCGAGAATACAGGAGATTATCGAGAACATCTGGGCGCAGGTGCCGCCGGAATACAAGGACAAGCTGAACGGCGGAATAATACTTACCGGCGGCGGAGCCAACCTGAAGAACATCGAGACGGCGTTCCGCAAACTGACGAAGGTGGAGAAGGTTTCCACCGCCCTGTTCATACACGACACGGTGAACACCGCCAGCAAAGGCATCAGCGTGCCGCACGACGGAACGATGAACACGCTGCTCGGACTGATGATGAAAGGAGACATCAACTGCGACGGCGGCAGCCTCGACCAGCAGCAGAACCTGTTTGCCAAGGAGGGCGAAACGGTGGCGACTACGAAGCCCGCCGCAGAAACGGCAACCACAGAAGCTCCGTCGCCCCTGCCGACAGGCACGGGAAGAGTGCCCACCCCGACGGACAAGATAATACAGGAGAAGCAGAACGACAAGAAGGAGTGGGACAAAGCCGTTCTCGACGACACTATCGAGGCTTACGAGAAATACAAGTCGCTCTATCCCGGCGGCGAATACGTGGCGCAGGCCAACGACAAGATTGACGAGATAAGGCGCAAGCAGAGCATCGGGAACAAGTGGCAAAAATGGAAGACAAAGCTCAAGGACCTTCTCACAGAGAGCGAAGACGAATAAAAACAGAACAAACAAAAAGACAATACGAATATGGCAGACGAGAAGAAATTTGGCAGAATGACAGAAGCCTTTGGTGTGCCGGAGAAGCCAAAAAGCATAATAAAGGTAATTGGTGTGGGCGGCGGCGGCGGCAACGCCGTGAACCACATGTACAACGAGGGCATTCACGACGTGACGTTCGTGGTGTGCAACACCGACAAGAAAGCGTTGGACGACTCTCCCGTGCCGGTTCATCTGCAGCTGGGCGACGAAGGTCTCGGGGCGGGCAACGACCCGCTGAAGGGAAAGGAGAAGGCCGAGGAAAGCGAGCAGGAAATACGCAATATGCTCAACGACGGCACTAAAATGGTGTTCATCACCGCCGGCATGGGCGGCGGAACCGGAACTGGCGCAGGGCCTGAGGTGGCGCACATCGCCAAGTCGATGGACATCCTCACCGTGGGCATCGTGACTATCCCCTTCAAATGGGAGGGAAGGAAGAAGATACTGAAAGCCCTCTCCGGCGTGGAGCGCATGGCCAACAACGTGGACGCGCTGCTCGTGATAAACAACGAACGGCTGTTCTCTATCTACGGCCAGCTCTCCGTCGAGGACGCTTTCGGCAAGGCCGACGACACCCTGAGCATCGCGGCAAAGAGCATCGCCGAGATTATCACCATGCACGGCATCATCAACCTCGACTTCAACGACGTGAAGACGGTATTGAAAGACGGCGGCGTGGCCCTAATGAGCACCGGCTACGGCGAGGGCGAGGACCGCATGAAGAAGGCCATCGACAACGCCCTACATTCGCCGCTGCTCAACGACAACGACGTGTACCACTCAAAGAAAATACTCCTGAGCGTTTCGGCATCGAGCGGCAAAGACGGCAACAACCCCCTAATGATGGAGGAGATGAACGCCATAACGGAGTTCATGGACGGCTTCGACGACGACATCGAGACGAAATGGGGACTGTCCACCGACCCCGAGCTTGGCGACAAGATAAAGGTTACTATCCTCGCCACAGGCTTCGGCATAAAGGTGGAAGACGGCAAGGTGAACATAACCGACAAAATCGCCATGAGCGCGGCCGATATGCGCCACGAGCGCGAGCAGAAGCAGTCGGAGCAAATCCTAATCGACACCTACTACGGCAACACGGGCAACGGCGAGGAGCGTTTTTCGCCGCGCTGCTTCATCTTCAGCAACGAGGACCTTGACAACGACAACATCATATCCGCCGTGGAGACAACGCCGACATACAAGCGGTCGAAGTCGCAATACGAAGACCTCGTGAAGCAGTCGTCGGGCGACAGCATGGTCAGCAGTCCCGCGCCGCAAAGGGCGCAGCCGGTTTCAGGCACGATAAAGTTCATGTAAGGCGGACGTTCCGGAGAATGCGGTAGCCGTTCGCTAACAGACAATAATCAACAACCAAAGGGAGAGGGGTTGCACGGCAATTCCTCTTCTTTTATAAAAACAACAAAGCTATGTTATACGATCAAGTAAGCAATGACATCAAAGAGGCGATGAAAGCCCGCGACAAGGTTCGCCTTGAGACCTTGCGCAACATCAAGAAGGTGTTTATCGAGGCAAAGACAGCCCCCGGGGCGAACGACACCCTTGAGGACGCGGCGGCACTGAAAATCCTGGCGAAGCTCGCCAAGCAGGGCAAGGAGTCTGCCGAGACGTTCAGGCAGCAGAACCGCGAGGACTTGGCAGAGGGGGAACTGGCACAGGTAAAGGTCATCGAGGAGTATCTCCCCAAGCCCCTGTCGGCCGAGGAAATAGAGGCTCAGGTGAAGGAGATAATATCCCAAACCGGGGCTTCGTCGATAAAGGAAATGGGCAAGGTGATGGGCATCGCCAGCAAGAAAATGGCTGGCAAGGCCGACGGAAAGATGATTTCCGACATCGTGAAGAAGCTGCTGGCATAAAGGCCGACAGTCCAAGCTATCCGCGCCGGCATAATGGCAACGCGTGTGCCGGCGCGGATTTATAAAAAAATAAGCATACAACGTCAATACAACCATACCACACAGTTACCATGATGCAACTGCATTATTTCTATGAGTTCAACAAGAAAACGATTTGGACGGTCGTGGGTGTAATCTTCGCAGCCCTTTTGGTTGCGGCGGTTTTTGCCTATGTGAACAGCCGTCCTTATACATACCCCCACGAACTCGTTGCGATAGATTCCCTGTGCGACACAGACGCTTACAAAGCCAAAGCAGAACTCGCTAAAATCGCACAGCGGTACAATACCACTGACAATGAAGAAAAGTGGTATTACAGGTT
>CAVHWJ010000003.1:0-29938 GCA_963639565.1 uncultured Prevotella sp.
AGTTTTTTCATGCAAAACAATCCGTTTCCTCCCCGTGGGCATCACGCGGCAGAACGGGCGGGCGGCGGTGCAGTATCTTTGCACCGAGAACAGAAAACAAATCATTAACCCAAAAAGAGAAGGAGAGAAAAACATGATCAGGTATTATCTGAAGCAGAGTCAGCTGGAAGGAACGAAGGCTTACGGCAAGTGGTATGCATACCCCGTTAAGGACCAGAGCGTGGGGCTGGACGAGCTTGCCAAGCACATGGCTAACCACAACTCGCCCTATTCGGCGGGAGCGATAAAGGGCATACTGACCGACATGGTGGCGTGCGTTAAGGAGCTGGTGCTCGACGGCAAGTCGGTTAAGCTGCCCGACCTTGCCATCTTCTCGTGCGGCATAAAGAACAAGGTTGGTGCCGAAACGGAGGCGGCGTTCACCGTGGCTGAGAACATCAAGGGTCTGCGCCTGAAGGCCAGGGCCACCGGCGGCTTCACCATGGAGAACCTTCAGGCCACGATGAAGAGGGTTAGCGTGACCGACCAGAAGAAGGCCGACGGCGGCGACACCCAGGCAACCGAATAGGGCGGCCCGTGCGCAGTGGCGGAACAGCCCCGCCGCTGACGCCCGACGGAAGCGGAATGCCATGAAAAACACACACAAGAGAGGGCGCCAAGGCGATGTCAGCCCGAACAGGCGCAAAAGACCGCGGGCAAGTGCATAAATCCGGGGCCACCAAAGGAGGCTGCCGCGAGCCCTGCCAGGGCGCAAAGAACCCGGTTGGCAGTTTAACCCCGCCATGAACGCCGCGAGGCATTCGGGCGGGGGCTGCGCTTTTATATATATATTATAAGGTGGAATAAGGCAAAAAGCGAGAAAAAGAGAAGAAAACAAGAAAAAAGAAGAAAATGGATAAGAAAATGTGCAAAATAATTTGGAAGAATTGGAAAGTAGACATATCTTTGCAATGTCAAAACAACCAAACAGGGTTTGAGACACACCACTAAAGCAAGAAGGGCAACAGAGAGGCGGCACGGAGCCGCACCCCACGGAGGGAAGCCCGAAGACGAGAGAGTTAAAGAACAAGAATGGAGATACAGAGCAAAAGGGAACTAAAGCTGTTTTTCTGACAAGAGCCTGTAAGAACTTAAAAAAGACGACGATTATGAAAAAGACGATGATTTTTTGCATAGCGATGTTGGCGGTGGCAGCGTTGAGCCTGCCGAAGATGCCGCAGTGGTTCGACAGCACGGTGAACCAGGACATCGAGACCTACGCCTACACCATGGGCAACGAGGGTTGCGACGACAGCCAGGAAGACGAGCAGCAGCCCCGGCACTCCATAATGAGAACACTGAAGAAGGTGTGCACCAAAGGCACGGCACGCCGCACGGAAAAGGCCGAACGCCCCGCACTGCCCGGCATAAGCATGCAGATGGCGGCAAAGGCAATGGGCATGGCGGTATCAGGCAGATGAGCCCCGCACGGCACACCCGAAAGCAAGGAAAAGACTTCATAAATGTTGGTTAGTAGATATAATAAAATGTTTGATTGTTAGGTTAGTAGATTGGGAAGGATTACTGGAAAAACCGAAAAACTGGAAAATTAGAAATAGCAATATAGTTTTTTTAGTAGTTAATGCGCCTCCGGCGGCGGGAAGTGACACACAGACAGGACCCCTGCCGGAGGTTTTTCCTAAAAGCAAAGCAGCCGCAACAAGCAATAACGACACTGCCGACAGGCATGACAGGACAAGCAACCGGGACAGGACCGATATGGGACGGACAACGAAAAAACAGGACCAATATAGGACTTGACTATATATACAAAAGAACATTAACGCTAAAAAAAACTACGGAGGAAAAGATTATGAAAAAGACAATCACACTGGCTTCGGCACTGGCACTGACGGCACTGACCATGACGGCGGAAACGGGCTGCACGACAAACAAGACGACGGCAGCCATGAAGGTGGAGAACACGCAGAACACCGACCGCACGACAACGGTTGACGGCCACCGCTTCGTTGACCTGGGGCTGCCCAGCGGACTGCTGTGGGCTGAGACCAACGTGGGCGCCGACACGGAGACCGACCCGGGAACGTTCTACGCGTGGGGCGAGGTGCAGGCCAAGACTGACTACTCGTGGCAGACGTACAAGTATGGCGCCGACTACGACAAGACGTTCAAATATACCGAGGCCGACGGCATGAAGCGCCTGTTGCCGCAGGACGACGCGGCGCGCCAGCAGTGGGGCGGAGAATGCCGCATGCCGACGTTCAGCGAGATGGAGGAGCTGACCGACGCGAAGAACTGCAAGTGGACGTGGACCGAGAAGAAGACGGAGCAAGGCAAGCGGATGGGCGGCTACGAGGTGGTGAGCCTCAGGAACGGCAACCGCATCTTCATCCCCGCGGCTGGCGCCGAGAACGGCGACAACGTGGTGTTTCGCGCCGAGCAGGGCATGTACTGGACGAGCACCCTGGCACACGACACGAGCGTGACCGACGGCGAGGTGTATGCCGGCAACGCCTTCTGCATGAACTTCTATTTCGCCAGCGTGAACTTCCACTACGGCGACCGCAACACCGGGGCAAGCATACGGCCCGTGCTGGCGGTGAAGTAGGGCCGGGGCGACGGCCTGGTCATATTAGGCATAATAGGTCTATTAGGCCCAAGGTGATGGGAATAGGCCTAATGTGCATAATGGGCCTATTGGGCCTAAAGTGACAGGAAAGGCAAAGCAAAAGAAAGTGGGCACTGCTTCTCCCCTCTGAGCGGGGAGGGCAGTGCCCACCTGGTTTATGCGAAAAAAAAATTTAGGTGAGAGAGTCACTCTTTAGCGCGATCCGCCAGCCCACCACACTGGGTCGGTGAAGATATACATTCCGGCCTCGTTGCCCGAGCCGAATGCGGCGCTCACGTTGGGGTTGGAGGTCACGTCGCTCGAACCGTAGGGATAGCGCAGCGGCCAGCGGTTGGCACCCGCCGAGTTGGTGTTCTTCGGGTTCGTCATCGCCACGGGATAAGATCCGTCGATGTAGCGGCAGCGGCGCATGTCGCAGTAAGTCTCGATCTGCTCGTCGCGGGTCTGTGCGATGTATTTCTGCACGAGGATTTCGGAAACCGGGTTCTCGCGGAACTTGTCGGCCACGGGTCCTGCCAGGTAAGCGGCAGCCAGTTCGGGATAAGCCGCAATCTCGTTGTCGTCGAGCGAAACGGTTGCTATGTCCTTCATGCCCGCAGTGACGGCGTTGTTGAAAGCCGCCGTTGCATCTTCGCCCAGTCGGGCCTGAGCCTCGGCAAGGATGAAGTAAAGCTCGGCGAGGCTGAACATGTGGGCCGACACTTTGCCCATGTAGCCCGTGTAGAGCCAGTATGGAGCGTTGACGGCGTAAGTCTCCACGGCAAGGGCCGCGTCGCCCGGGTGAGCGTTTGTGGCATCGTCGCCGTTGCCGTAGACGTCGCAGTTGTAGTACACCTCGTAGGGATATTCGCGGCTGTTCATCAGGTCGCTGACTGTCGTGGTCGAGCCGATGTAGTCGCGCGAGAGCCAGTAGGCCGTCCACGGGTTTGTCGTGCCGGCACTGTATCCGTCGAATATGTCGAGGTCAGCACCCTGGAAACCCTCGTCGAGCGCCTTCTGTGCCGTCTCCTTGATGAGCTGGAGCTGGGCGTTGCGGTCGGCAGCTCGTCCGAGCATGTGGAGCTGGTAGCGAGCCTTGATGGCGTAGCCCAGGGCAATCCACTTCTGCGTGTTTCCGGCATAGAGCACGTCCTGCGAGCCCATGTTGTTGCCGCCCTTGTAGTTGGTTAGCGTGTTGATGCCGTCGTCGAGCAGTTCGAAGATGCGCTTGTAGATGTCCTCCTGCTTGTCTATCTTCGGAGCCGACACGGAGTCGCTGTTCAGGGCCTCTGAGCAGGGGATGTCGCCGAAGAGGTCGGTCATGATGCCCCAGTTGTAAGCCTCCAGTATCTCGCCCACGCCCATGATGTCGAACTGCTGTGAGCTCTTGCCTCCCTCGCCGCACTTCTCGATCATCTGCCTGATGTTGTTGAGGTTGAGGTAAGTGCCGTTCCACTCGTTGTCGTAAGTGGATGCAGCGGCAATCTCGTTGGTGTTTCTCAGTTCGGCGTCCTTGGCCTGGTTGTTAGCCGTACCGAAAGTCTGCTCGGTGAATATTGACGCATACCATGAGAACATTCCGCAGTTTGTGGTGTAGACGGAAGCCACGATGGCGTCGGTGAGCTGGTATTTGGCGTCCACCACGTTTGCCGACGGGTTGGCGTTGTTTTTGTTGATGCGGTCCATGGTGTCTTCAGAGCAGGAGAATGCCGTGAAGGCGAGCGCCGAGACAGCCGCGAGACCTATTATCTTGTTCATTTTCGTCATGATTCGATATCTTTTTCGTTGTTGAAAATAATTTGTTGCTCAGTGCGGATTGCTATGCCGTTTGTGCATCGGCTGTGTTCCGCATCAGAATGTTACCTTGAATCCGGCACCGAAGCTGGAGGTGTTGGGCAGAGAGAAGCGCTCGAACGTTCCGCTCATGTTGCCGTTGCCCTGCGAGCTTTCGGGGTCGAGGTATTTCATCTTCGACCAGAGTAGCACGTTGCGTGCGAAGGCGTATACGTTGATGTCGAACGAGCCGAGCTTGGGGAGCTGGTAGTTGAGCGTCACGTCGCGCAGCTTGAGGTATCCGCGGTCGTAGATTCCCGCCTCGGTCACGTCGTTGTAGGCCATCCAGTAGTCCATCTTGCTCACCTCGACGGTGTTGGCCTCGCCCGTAGCCTCGTCGATGCCTTCAGCCACCATTGTTCCCTCGTGGTAGGCGAGCGATTCCTTGGAAGCTCCGAAGTAGTTCATGACGAGCAGCGTTCCGTTGTACATCTTGCCGCCCTTCTGCCAGTCGAGCGTAGCCGAGAGGGAGAGTCTCTTCCAGCGAGCCTTCAGGTTGAAGCCCATGTTGAAGTCAGGCGTGCATTCGCCGAGCACCTGCGAGTTGGACGTAGCCTGTGGCAGACCGTCGGAGAGGAGCAGTCGTCCCTGGTCGTCGCGCTTGAAGGCGTATCCGTAGATTACGGGGTAGGTGTATCCTGCCTGAGCGCGCACCTGCGGTTCGGTGAATCCGCCAAGGTAGATGCTCTCCACGCCTTCTGCAAGGCTCTTCACCTCGTTCTTCACGGTGGTGAAGTTGACGCCCAGGTCGAGGCCCCAGTCCTTGGTGTCGACGGCCGTGGCGTTGATGCTGAGCTCGTGCGACCATGTGGTCATCTCGCCGGCGTTGGTGCGCAGATACTGGTATCCGGTGGAACCTGCCGTAGGCACGTCGAAGATCTGGTCCTTTATGTCCTGGTAAGACGCGGTGTATTCCAGTCGCAGGCGGTTGTTGAAGAAGTTGAGGTCGGCACCTATTTCCCAGTTTATGGTGTTCTGCGGTTTGAGGTCCGGGTCGTACTTTACGTAGTAGGGAGTGTATGACATCACGCCCGACGAGTAGCTGAACGGTGTGAACGTGTACATGCCCGATCCGTATGTAGGCACCGAGTAGTAGTTCTCGTAGTAGTGGCCAGCCTGACCAACCTGTGCGAAGGATGCGCGCAGTTTACCGTAGGAGAGCGTCTTGTTGCCCTTCAGTCCGGGCAGCTCGGTGAAGATCCATCCCAGCGATACAGAGGGATAGAAGAAGGAGCGGTTGCCTCGCGGCATGGTGGACACGTAGTCGTTACGTCCCGTTACGGTGAGGTATACCTGGTCTTTCCAGCTCAGTGAAGCCTGTCCGAAGAAGCCCACGGTGCGTTCCTGCGCCTTGTATTCCGATGTGTACGACTTGATTGTGGTGTTGTCGATTGTAGGCTGTCCGTAGAAGAGGAAGCTGTCGCCGATGTAGTCCCAGTAGCGTGCGTATTCGTGGTTGAACTCAGAACCCAGCATGAGTCCGAAGTCCCATTCCTTCTCTGCGCCCCACTTGGCTGTGAAGTTTGCGGTGAAGAGGTTGTTGAACACGGAGCGCTGCACGCCGTAGTTCTCCACCTCGCCCGTGGTGTAGCTGGCAGAGCCAACCTCCTGCACGTTGCTGTTGTCGGTGGTGTATGTGTCGATACCGGCCTGCTCGCGGAACCAGAGGCTGTAGCGCGAGGTGTCCCACTTCAGCGTAGGACGGTATTCTGCGTATGCGTTGCCGAACACGCGGCTTGTGTGCTGGCGGTATTCGTTGTTGTCGGCCCACCAGTAAGGGTTGTTGAAGTTTGTGGATCGGAAGAGGATCTGCGACGTCGGGTCGTTGGGGTCGGCGTAAGGCGTGCCCTTCAGGTTGTATTCCGCCGGGCAGGAGTAAACCACGTTGATGATACCCGAGTTGGCGCCCGGAGCGGAGTTGATGCGCGAAGAGCTGTAGTTGGCCGAGAATCCCGTTTTCCATTCCTTGCTCACGTCGAGGTCAACCGATCCGCGAGCCGTGGTGCGCATCATGCCCGTCGAGGGGACGATACCCTCCTGGTAAGTGTCGCCGATGCCGAAGGAGTATGCCATGTTGCCCTTCTTCTGCGAAATGCCGAAGTTGGAGTTCTGCGTGAATCCCGTGTTGAAGAAGTCGCTCACGTTGTCGTAAGTCTGCGGCGTGGTCCATCCGTCGAGTCCGGCAGCGGCGTATTTCGGGTTGTAGTACTGTCCCTCGTGCTTGCCGTAGGCCTGTGTGTATTTGTTGTCGGTGTTTCCGCCGTAAGTCGGGTCGTTAGCCAGTTCGCTGATTTTCGGTCCCCAGCACATCGACGATCCCGGATTGTACGATCCGTAGCCCTGTGCGTATACGTTCTGGTGTTCGAACTTCTTGCTCACCGTCTGTGCGCTGAGGTCGGTGGAGAAGGTGATGACCGGTTTTCCGCCGTTGTTCTTTCCGTGTTTCGTTGTTATGACGATAACGCCGTTTGACGCGCGTATACCGTAGAGCGCCGAAGCCGCCTGGCCCTTGAGCACGTCGATGGTCTCGATGTCGTCGGGGTTGATGTCGATGGAGCGGTTTGAGATGTCGGCACCCGTCACCGACTGTCCAGTGGAGTAGTCGGAACTTGAATAGATAGGCATGCCGTCAACGACGTATAGCGGGGTGTTGTCGCCCGAGAAGGAGCGTGCACCGCGGATGACGATCTGCGAGGATGCGCCCGGCGTACCCGACGACTGTCGGATGTCGACACCCGTCAGTTTTCCCTGCATGGCGCTTGCCAGGTCGCTCGTACCTGCGATGTTCATGTTCTCGGCCGTGATCTGCTGCGAGGCGTAGCCCAGTGCTTTCTTCTCGCGCGAGATACCCATCGCCGTGACCACCACCTCGTCGAGGTCGTGCGGGTCGGGCGAGAGCACCACCTTCATGTTGCCCGACGCCTTTACGCTCTGCGGCAGCATGCCGATGTATGAAACCTCGAGTTTCGCGTTTTTCGGAACGTTGAGGGTGAAGTTTCCGTTGATGTCGGTAACGGCTCCCGTGTTGGTGCCCGCAATCTTCACGGAGGCGCCCACAACGGGCTGTCCGTCTTCAGAGCTGGTCACCTGGCCGGAAACCTGACCTTGTGCCATGGCCATTCCCATGCCGAGAAGGGCGAAGGCAGTTGCTGTCATGAATCTTTTTACCATAAAATCTCTCTCGTTAAATTAGTATAATAATTGCTTTCTCGTAATTTCTTTCCCATGGCCAGTGGTGTTCTGGCAAAGCCTATCGTTATGCGAGAGTCGGTGTGTGATGTGAGTGGGGCAGCGCGTTGCTGCCTTTTCCTGAAATGCTGTGTATGTCGTGTTTGTGAATCTCTGCCCCCCCTTGAGGGGGAAAGCTTTTCCCTGTTAGCTTGTTGCCGCCTCATGTCGTGCGGCTTGCGTTCCTTTTGGTGTTGTGTTTGTGCGCGGCCTTTCGGAGCGGCCTGATTCGTTGTGTTTGTGTTGCTGTTCCCCGTATTGGAGAAAGCGTCTGTTGTGATTTTTTTTAATGTCTTTGGCGCATCGCGTGCGCCCTGTTGCATATGTGTTTGTGAATGTTTCTTAATTCTGCTGCAAAAGTATGTGTTTTCTTTTAAAATAGCAAGAAACTGTTATAAAAAGTTATGATTTCGTTTCGGAATGTTTTGACATGCAAGTAATATGCGCGTTTTTGCGGTGCTATACATATATATATAATATAGTGGGGGCGTTTATTCCGCTTTCTTGCGTATGTATTCCCGAGCTGCAAAGAGCGGCACGTTTTCCATCCACTGCTGGTCTTTGAATCCGAGCATGGAGAAGCGCACGCCTTTTAGATGGCGTGAGGCGAAGTCGTGGTTCACGAAGTTGTAGAGCGATTTCGACTTCACGTTCTCCTCCGCCTTCACCTCGACGGGCAGTATTTCGCTTCCCGCCTGCACCATGAAGTCGATCTCCTGCGAGGAGTTGTCCTTGCTGTAGTAGTATACGGGCAGCGCGGGCAGCGTGCGCAGTTCCTGCAGCACGAAGTTCTCGGTGAACGCCCCCTTGTATTCGCTGAACACGTTGTTTCCGATGAGAATCTGGTCGGGCGGCGTCATGGTGAGGGCGCCCAGCAGTCCCACGTCGAGCAGGTAGAGCTTGAAGGCATTCATGTCGGCATAGAATTTCAGCGGCAGCCTGGCGTCCCTTGTCCTCTCCACCTTGTGCACCAGTCCGGCGTCGGTGAGCCACTGTATTGCAATCTCGAAATCCTTTGCCCTTGCCCCCTTTTTCATGGTGCCGTAGATGAACTTCTTGTTCTCGCGAGCCAGCTGAGCCGGTATCGACTGCCACACCATCCTTATGCGTTGCGTCAGTTCGGCGGTATGCTTGCTGATGTCGGCCTCGTAGGCCGTCAGTATGTTCTGCTGTATGCTTCTTGCCGCCATTGGGTCGTGGTGGCGCGTGAAGTGGAGCACGGCTTCGGGCATTCCGCCCACGAAGTAATACTGGCGCAGGTATTCGGTGAACTTGTGCGCGAGGCAGTTTATTACCTCCGTGTCGCCCTGTTCCAGCACCTCCGCCAGCTGTGTCTCGTTGTTGGCGAGCAGGAACTCGCCGTAGGTCATGGGGTAGAGGTGCATGATGTCCACCTTGCCCACGGGGAACGACTCCCCCTTCAGGTTCATCACGCCAAGCAGCGAGCCCGCCACCGCCACGTGCAGCTGGGGCATGTTCTCGCAGAAGTATTTCAGTGAGGAGAGCACGGGCGGAATCTCCTGTATCTCGTCGAGGAAGACGAGCGTCTTTCCCGGAGTGATGGTCTGTTTGGCGAAAGCCGCCAGTCCGATAAGAATCCTGTTGATGTCGACATCATCCTTGAAAAGCCGGGCAACGGTAGCGTTCTTGTAGCAGTTGACGTATACCATGTTCTCGAATTCGCGTTTTCCGAACTCCTTGATGATGTAAGTCTTGCCCACCTGTCTTGCCCCGTACATGATCAAAGGTTTTCTGTCGGGGGACAACTTCCAGTCTTTCAGTTTGTTATAGATGATTCTTTTCATACTCGTTACACTTTTATGAGGGAATAATTGCCGTAAGCCTACACTTTTATGAGGGAATAATCCCTGCGTGGCAACACTTTTATGAGGGAATATCGCATGTAAAGGTACATTTTTATGAGGGAACGGACAAGAAAAACGGCGTTTTTGTGAGAAGGCCGGCAGGAAAAGCAACGGTTTTGTGAGGGAGAGAACAGAAAAGAGCTGCATTTTTTATTACAGAACGGCCATGCGGAAACGCTTTTTCGCTATATTTGCAAGGCGGAAAACGCACATGGGCACACCTTAATACAAAAATATTATGAAAAGACGCGCGTTTTAATCAATATTAACACGAAAAATTTGCTTTCGGTGGATATTTTTACTACTTTTGTAGTGTAAATAAATACTTTCACGACAGTGGAAGACGAAAGAAAAGCTATTTAACTGAAGAAAACGATGGAAAAAGACGTGCGCTATACGGAAAAACTGCACACCAGGATACTCGTAAAAGAGATGCCGTGCGCCCCGACTGCGGAACAGGCGGAGAAGATTCTCGCCCTGTTGCCCGCATGGAGACGCCGTCAGGCGGAACGGTACCGCATGGCGGCCGACAGGATGCAGAGTGCCGCGGCGTATCTGCTGCTTGAAGAGCTGGCGGCGGGTTGTGCCGAAAGGCGGCGGGCTGACGGTGTGTCGGCAGAAAATACTGAAAGGGTGCCGTCGGCAGCGACGGTGACGCCTGCACTGCCTGAGTTCTCCTACGGCGAGGACGGGAAGCCCTGCGTGGCGCAGATGCCCGGGCTGCACTTCAACATGAGCCACTGCCCCAGGGCGGTGATGAGTGTGGTGGCGGACGGGAGCGGGGAGCTCGAAGGCGAAGTAGGGTGCGACATCGAGGAGATACCCGGCAGCATCGACGCAGATCTGATGGCGCTGTGTTTCTCCGAAGACGAGCAGCGGGAGATAAACGGGGCGGAATGTCCCGAAGCCGAGTTCGCCGCCATGTGGACACGCAAGGAGGCGTTCGTGAAGATGCTCGGCACGGGGCTCGCGGACGACCTGCCCGGACTGATGCACACGCCGGAGGCCGAAGGAGCCGTTTTCCATACGGAAGTCTGTCGCGGGCGCGGATACGCATACACCGTGTGCCGCCGGGCGAGGACCGCAGAAAGCAATGCATGAGCAAGTTGTTAACCCTAAACGGAGATTTTGAAAATTATGAAAAAGAACAATATGCCGTTCCAGACGAAGCTGTACCTCTACATGCTGCTGCTCACGGTTTTCATCTTCGGCAGCGTAGCCCTGGTGTTCGACCGCTACAGCCGCAACCGCGAGGAGAAGCAGGGTGCGCTCTACACCTTCGCCCTTCAGAACGCCACGCTTCAGAACGTGGAGGACGAGCTGGAGTGGCTGGAGTCTACCGTGGAGCTCACCGTGAGGCACGTGATGGACAAGCGCAACATGGACCACGACGACGCCCTGAAGCTGATCGGACAGCTGGTGAAGAACAACGCCCTCCTGCTGGGCGTGGGCTACATATCCTACGACAATGCCGACCCGACGAAAGCCCCAGTGGACTACGTCTACGAACTGCCCGACGGAACGGTGGAATACAACAGCATGCCGCGCCAGCAGTACAACTACACCAAGACCGAATGGTTCCGCACCGCCGTGAAAGAGGGCAGGGGACAGTGGACCGAACCCTACGTCGACAAGACAGGCACCCACCGCATGGTGGCGTCGTATGCCCAGCCCATAAAGGACGAGGGCGGTCGTCTGCGCGGCATAGTGGTGGCCGACGTGGCGCTGGCCGACCTCAGCGACGAGCTGAACACGGTGCAGCCCTTCAAGAACAGCTACTCGTTCATGCTCAGCCGCAAGGGCACGGTGATAGCCCATCCCGACACGGCGCTCATCATGAAGGAAGACATCAACACGCTGGCGCGCAGGCTCGACGACGACGACTACGACGCGCTGGGCAGCATGATGCTGGCAGGCAAGAAGGGGTCGCTGCACTGCGAGCTGGACGGCACCGACGTGCTGGTTTGCTACGCCCCGCTGCCCCACGTGGGATGGTCGGTGGCAAGCGTCTGCCCCTATTCCACGATAATGACCGAGCTGGGGTCCGTCACGTTCACCGTGCTGGCCATCATCTTCGTGGGCATACTCATGCTCGCCGTGTGCATACACGTGCTCCTTTCCCACATGGTGCGCCCCATACGCCAGATGACCGGCGCCGCATACCGCATAGCGCAGGGCGACTTCGACGCACGGCTGCCCGAGGTGACAACCAACGACGACTTCGGGAAGCTGCACGATGCGTTCTCCCACATGCAGCACTCGCTGAAGACATACGTCAGCGACCTGGAGAAGGCCACGAAGGCACGCGAGCGCATAAACGGAGAGCTGGAGGTGGCCAACCGCATACAGATGGAGATACTGCCCACAGACTTCGTCCTGCCGCAGGGATACGAGCAGATAGACATGGACGCATACCTGAAGCCGGCACGCAGCGTGGGAGGCGACTTCTACGACTTCCGGCTGGAAGACGGCAAGATGTGCTTCTGCGTGGGCGACGTGTCGGGGAAGGGAGTGGCCGCAGCAATAGTGATGTCGATGGCATGCACGCTGTTCCGCAGTCTGGTGGGGCGCGGCGAAACGCCCGCCGAGACGATGAGGCAGATGAACAGCATGCTGGTGCACAACAACCAGACAGACATCTTCGTCACCATGTTCGTGGCAACGCTCGACCCCGCAACGGGACGCATGACATACTGCAACGCAGGGCACAACGCACCGTACCTCTTCTCGCCCGACGGAGAGTGCACCAAGCTGCCCGTGAAGCCCAAGCTGCCCCTGGGACTCTTTGCCGACGTTGACTACACCGAGCAGGAATGCACCCTCGGCGAGAAGCAGAGGCTGCTGCTCTACACCGACGGACTGACCGAGGCGGAGAACGCCGCCAAGGAGCAGATGGGCGAGAGGCGCGTGGAGCAGACGCTGAGGCAGCTGGCAGGCAGGACGTCGCACCAGATAGTGGAAGGCATACGCCGAAGCATGGGCGACTTCGTGGGCGAGGCCGAACAGAGCGACGACCTGACGCTCCTTGTGGTGGGATACAGAAGCTGCCGCACGCTGATAATGGACAACCGGCTGGCGGAACTACAGAAGCTGCCACCCTTCATCGACGCGCTGGGGCGGGAAGCCGGACTGGAGCGGAAGCAGCTGATGCAGATGAGGCTCGCGCTGGAAGAGGCGTTGGTGAACGTGGTGAACTACGCCTACCCAAGGCAGGAGACGGGAAAGATAAACCTGAAGGCACTCTATGAGCCAGGCGAGAAGGCCATACGCCTGGAGCTGACCGACAGCGGCAAGCCCTTCGACCCCACGCAGGCGCCCGAAGCCGACACCACGCTGGGCGTGGACGAGAGACCCGTGGGAGGGCTAGGCATCTTCCTCATAAGGAAATGCATGGACAGGGTGGACTACCGCAGGGAGAACGGCATGAACAAGCTGATGATGACAAAACGAACCGGCGGCTCTACCGACACGACGATACAGAACGAAAACCACTACGATAACATATAACAACTGAAAAAACAACTATCAAGAATTTACCATTATGGAAATAACAAGCAAAAAGACAGCAGGGAAGACCGCCATCGAGGTGAGCGGATATATGGACACGATAAGCGCAGGGCAGTTTCTGGAGTTCGTCAACGCCATGCCCGAGGAAGACACCAAGCAGGTGGAGGTGGACTGCAAGGGACTGGAATACATCAGCAGTTCGGGGCTGAGAGTGTTCATCACACTGCTGAAGAAAGCGCAGAAGAACGGGGGAAAGGTTGAGGTGAAGAACCTGAACAGCACCGTGAGGGAGATTTTCGACATGACGGACTTCTCGTCGCTCTTCGGACTTAACTGACACATTAAAGCCGGCACAACGGCATCAACAACTAAAACAAAAGCATTATGACACTGAAAAGCTATCCTTTATGTCAATCACAGTTCGGCGTATTCGTATACTGCCAGAACGAGCCGCAGTCGACACAGTACAACCTGGCGGCACTCTACACCCTGCCCGCAGAGACAGACATGCAGCGCATGCAGGGCGCAATACAGAACATCATCGAGGCACGCCCCGTGCTACGCACGCGCATCATCACCGACGAAAGCGGCACGCCCCGCCAGTATGCCGACACGGCAATGGCCATATCCGTGGGCATGCACGCCATGGACGACGACGAGGCAGACCGCTTCGCGGCCGACTACGTAAGGCCATTCGCCCTGCTGGGCGGAGAACCCCTGTGCCGCTTCGACCTGATAACGACACCCACCAGGAAGCTCATGCTCCACGACTTCCACCACCTCATAATGGACGGCACCGCGCTGCTCAACTTCAGGCGCGACCTGGCCGACGCATACGACGGCAAGCCGCTGGCTGAGGGCGACGAACGCATGTACAGCTTCGCTCAGGAAGAGGAGACCCGACGCGCAGGCAAGGAATACACGGCGGCGGCAGACTACTACGCAGAGAAGTTCTGCGGCATGGAGTTCACCGACCTGGCAGGCAGCAGGCAGACCACTCTGGGCAACACCATCGTGGTGAACGCACCGCTGCCGAAAGACGAGATAACGGCATTCTGCAAGGAGCACAATACGGAGGCGCACATCATGGTGCAGGCAGCCTTCGCACTGGTGCTCTCAAGGCTCAGCCGCCAGCAGCAGGTGGCATACGCATCAGTGCGCCACGGACGCACGGGGAAGGACATGGCCGCGGCATACGGCATGTTCGAGAAGACGGTGCCCGTGAAAGCCGACGCGGGAAAGGACACCACGACAGCCGACTTCGTGAACGCCGTGGCAGAAGAGTGGGCGTCAACCGCAAGGATGGCCGATTATTCGTTTGCCGACTTCTGCACCGCACGCGCGCTCACACCCCACACATGCTTCGCATACCAGGGCAAGGAGATGATGAACCCGCTATGTCTCGACGGCAGGACGGCACGCATGCAGCAGTTGCCCACCAAGCTGACAAGCATCGACCTGACGCTGCTGCTCTACTCCGTGGGCGACACCCTGGAGATAAGGGCAGAGGCAAGCGACGCACTCTACGGCGAGGACTGCGTGAAGCGCTTCGTAGAGGCAGTGAAGACAACCGTTGAACAGATAGCCCAACACTGGAACGAGCCGACAGGCAACATATCCATCGTGTCTGGCGAGGAGCGCAGCCGCCTCGTGGCACTAGGCACGGGCGAGCCGCTGGCATACGACCACGCCGACACGCTGGTTGACCTGCTGGAACGCCAGGCACGCCAGACACCCGACGCAGAGGCGGTGGTATACTTGGACCGCCGCTACACCTACCGTCAGATTGACGAGCTGACCACACGCCTTGCCATACTGCTGAGGCGCGACTACGGAGTGGGGCGCGGCACCATGGTGGGCGTGATGATAGACCGCAGCGAGTGGATGGCAATATACCCCATTGCCGTGATGAAGGCAGGCGGGGCATACATGCCGCTGGACTTCCATTTCCCCGAAGACAGACTGAGCTACATGACGGCCGACGCCAAGGTGGGGCTGATTCTCTCGGAAGGCAACCTCGTGGAGGAGGCAATGCCAGGCTTCCGGGGCCACGTGATAAAGAGGGAAGACGCGGAGCGGATGCTCGGCGCAATAAAATACCGCCAGGAGGACGGCCCAGTGGCACTGTTGCAGCAAGACAAGGCGCAGCCAACCGACGCATACGTCGTGCTCTATACCTCAGGCTCCACGGGAAGGCCGAAGGGATGCGTGCTGGAACACCACAACATAGTGAACTTCTGCCACTGGTACATACGCGACTTCAAGGTTACGGCATCCGACCGCGGGGCGGCATACGCCAACTTCGGATTCGACGCGCACATGATCGACCTCTATCCGCTGCTCTCGGTGGGAGGCACGGCGCATATCCTCTCGACCGACATACGCATGGACCTCGACGCCATGCACGAATACATCGAGGAGCAGGGCATAACCGTCGCCTTCTTCACCACGCAGATCGGAGTGCAGCTGGCATCGCTCTACAAATACACCACACTGAGACTCATGTCAACCGGTGGCGAGAAGCTCATACCGCTGGCAAAGCCCGACTTCGACATGTACAACGTATACGGACCCACGGAGTGCACGCTCTTCTCAACGTTCTACCGGCTGCGCCGCGACTTCGAGGACGCCCCGATAGGCCGTCCGCTGGCAAACTACCGCCTGTATGTCATGGACGACACCATGCACCCCGTGCCGCAGGGCATGGCAGGCGAGCTGTGCGTGGCAGGCGAGGGCGTGAGCCGCGGATACCTGAACAACCCCGAGATGACGGCAGCCAAGTTTGTCGAGGCCGACGGCGAGAGGATGTACCGCACGGGCGACCTGGTGAAGTGGAACGCCGAGGGCGACATAGTGTTCATGGGCCGTATGGACGGACAGGTGAAGCTGCGCGGACTGCGCATAGAGATTGGCGAGATAGAGTCGCGCCTGTCGCAATACGCCGGCATCGCCACGTCGGCAGTGGCAGTGAAAGAGGTGAACGGCGTGCAGATGCTCTGCGCGTATTACACCGCCGGAGAGGACATTGACCACGATGAGCTGGGCAAGTATCTGGGCGAGGCGCTCGCCGACTTCATGGTGCCCGAAATCTACGTCAGGATGGACAAGCTGCCGCTCACGCCAAACGGCAAGGTGAACCGCAAGGAACTGCCCGTGCCGCAGATGGAGATGGAAGAGATTGTGGCACCGCAGACGGAGACGGAACAGAAGATATTCGACATTGTGGCAGAGCTGCTGGGCAACGACCAGTTCGGCGTGGCAACAAACCTGCGACACATGGGCGTGACGTCGATCGTTGCCATGCGCTTGGGCGGAAACCTCTCGCGCAGACTGGGCGTGCAGATAGCCATAAAGGACCTGCTGGCCGACCCGACAGTGCGCGGCATCGCGGCACGCGTGGACCAGGCCTCAGGCGAGGACGCACCGCAGATGAAATACGACAGGAGGGAATACTATCCGCTGACGGAGAACGTTCACGGACTGTATGTGGACTGGGAGCTGAACAGCGGCACCACACAGTACAACATCCCCGTGCTCTACAGGTTTGCCGACAAGGACGCCGAAAGGCTGGCACGCGCGGCAGAGGCTGCCGTTGAGGCTCACCCCATGCTGAAGGCACGCTTTGCCGTGAAGGACGGCGAGGTGATGATGCAGCGCAGGGACGAGGCGAAGGTCAGCGTGACGGTGACAACGGTGGCGGCAGAGCCCGGCAAGGAATATTTCCAGGCAAAGGTGCATCCGTTCAACCTGCTTGCCGACGACCTGCTGCGCATGGAGGTGGTGAAGAGCCCCGAGGCGGTTTATCTCTTCATGGACGCACACCACACCGTGTTCGACGGCATGTCGATAGACGTGCTCTTCGACGACATCTTCGCCGCATACGACGGCAGGCAGCCCGAGGGCGAGAGCGTGACAGGCTTCGACTATGCGCTCTATGAGCAGGAGCTGCTCAAGGGAAAGGCGTATGCCGAGGCAGAACAGTATTACGGCAAGCTGCTCAGCGGAGCCGAGGCAACGGTGATACCCGATTCAACCACGCCCGACGGCGTTACGATGGGCACGGTGTCAGTGGCATTCCCCGCAAAGGACATAGAGGAGGCATGCCGAAAGGCCGACGTGACCGTGAGCAACTACATGCAGGCGGCGTTCGCACTGACGCTGAGCAGGATGACCAGACAGGAGAACCCGCTCTACCTGACCATATCGGGCGGCCGCAACGCCTGTCCGGCACTGATGCAGAGCGTGGGCATGTTCGTGAAGACACTGCCCGTGACAATAGGCATCGACGGAAAGGCAACAACGGCGGCATATCTGAAGGCCATGCAGCAGGTGCTGACGGAGAACTACGCACGCGACTTCTTCCCGTACACACACCTGGTGGAGCGCCACAACCTGCGTGCAGGCATCATGTGCGTGTTCCAGGGAGGAGTGATGGACGAAAGCGGCGACGGCAGCACGACGCGAATGCTGCTCGACCTCGACACGGCAAGACTGCCCATCGCAATGACAATATTCCCCGAAGGCACTGACTACCGCATGAACATAGAATACGACGGCATGCGCTACGGAAGGGACGACATGCAGACGCTCCTGCAGTCGGCTGCATGCGTGGCACAGCACCTGTGGCAGTGTGAGACGCTGCACGACGTGGCGCTTGTAGACGACGGTCATGCCGAGCAGATAATGGAACTGTCGGCAGGAACGGCGTTCGACGTCGATCCCAACGACACCTTCCCCTCGCTCTTCATGCGCCAGGCAGAGAAGACGCCAGGCAACACGGCAGTGGTCGACGAGCAGGGACAGTATACCTACCGCCAGCTCGACAACCTGTCGGGAGCGCTCGCGCAGCATCTCGCACAGTCGGGAGCAGGAAAGGGAGAATCGCCCTTCGTCAGCATCATGATGGGATACCAGAAGGAATTCCTCGTTGCAGCCATCGGAATAGAGAAGGCGGGATGCGCATACGTGCCGCTGGACTACGACTATCCCAACGACCGGCTCTTGTATATGCTGGAAGACTCGGAGAGCCAGGTGCTCGTCACCTCGCATGCCGTCTACGACGAGAAGAACGCCGGCGGTGACTTCGACGGATACCAGGGCACGGTGATATTCCTCGACGACTTCCTCGCCACGTGCGACGATGAAAAGGCCAACCCGTTCAACGAGGCAACGCCCGACTGTCTGGCATACATGATATACACCTCCGGCTCAACGGGCAAGCCGAAAGGCGTGATGATACCGCAGAGCGCAAAGGCGCACTACATGCGCTTCGTGACAAACGAGTGGCATCTCACCGAAGAGAGCCGCGTGTGCTGCCACGCTAGCTTCTCGTTCGACGCATCGGTGGAATCGCTCTATCCCGTGCTCACCGTGGGCGGAACGCTCTATCCCATACCGCAGTGCGCACGCAAGGACTTCGCCCTGATGCGCGACTTCATAGCCCAGAACGGCATAACGGGCGCCACGTTCACCACGCAGCTCGGACTGATGCTCCTTCAGGCGTATCCCGACCTGCCGCTGAAGCACATGATGGTGGGCGGCGAGAAGATGACCGTCGCACCGCCATGCCAGTGCCGCCTAATCAACGGCTACGGGCCGACGGAGTTCACCGTGCAGACGACCTTCTTCGACGTGGAGCCGGGACGCGACTACGACAACATTCCCATCGGCCGTCCCGTTTACAACCACCTCGGACTGGTGGTCGACACTGAGGGGCATCTGCTCCCAATGGGCGTGGCAGGAGAGCTGTGCCTGAGCGGACCGCAGATTGCACGCGGCTACTGGCACCGCGAAGAGCTCACGGCAAAGATGTTCTGCAACATCAACGTGGCGGGGAAACCGGTCAAGATTTACCACACCGGCGATCTCGTGCGCTACAACGCAGACGGACTGCTGGAATATCTCGGGCGCATCGACAGTCAGGTGAAGCTGCGTGGATTCCGCATCGAGCTGGGCGAGATAGAGACCCTCATCGGACAGTTCGAGGGCGTGAGGATGAAGAGCGTGGTGGTGAAGGAAGTGGGTGGCGTGCAGCACCTGTGCGCTTACTACACTGCCGACAGGAAGATCGACGTAGACGCACTGAAGGAGTACCTGTCGGAACGCCTTGCCGAATACATGGTGCCCACGGCATTCATGCAGCTCGACGAGATGCCGCTCACGCCAAACGGAAAGGCCAACACGCGGGCTCTGCCCGAACCGCAGCTGACGGAGGCAAAGCAGGACAGCTTCGTGGCGCCAGAGGGCGACATAGAGGTGGCAATAGCCGAGGCATATGCCAACGTGCTGAAGAGAGAGAGGGTGGGGGCCAACGACGACTTCTTCAAGTTCGGCGGCACGTCGCTCAGTGCCATCAAGGTGGTGGCGGCACTAATGTCAAAAGGATACACCGTAACGTTCAAGGACCTGTTCAAATACAAGACGCCGCGCAGCCTCGCCATCTTCATCGACATCATGCAGAACACGGCGAAGACGGCCGAGACGACAAGGACGATAACCATACGGAAAGACGACGAGCTGCCCAAGTCGGCATTCGCCAACGTGCTTGAGGCCAACACGCTCGACGCTCTGCGCAAGGGCGAGAGCCAGGGCATAGGCAACGTGGTGCTGACAGGCGCAACGGGATATATGGGCATACACATGCTTCACGAACTGCTGAAGAACGAGAGCGGCACAGTATACTGCGTGATGCGCGGAAAGCAGAAACTGTCGGCAGAGAGCCGTCTGCGCACGCTCTTCTTCTATTATTTCGACAACATCGACGAGGAACTCTTCAACAGCCGCATACGCGTGATAGAAGGCGACCTGACCGACCCGGACTGCATGCAGAAGCTGCCGGCGGACGCCGACACGGTGTTCAACTGCGCAGCCAACGTGAAGCACTTCTCTGCCGGCAACGACATAGAGAAGGTCAACGTGGAGAGCGTGCGCCTGCTCGTTGACTGGTGTCTGGCCAACGGTGCGCGACTGGTGCACGTATCCACGGCAAGCATTGCAGGACAGAGCGTTGACGGAGTGCCGGCAGTGAGCACGCTGCTCAACGAACACATGTTCGACTACGGGCAGGGACTTGACAACCAGTATGTGCGGTCGAAATACGAGGCAGAGAAGATCGTGCTCACGGCCATCCGCGACAAGGGGCTAAGCGCAAAGATAATGCGCGTGGGCAACCTGGCACCGCGCAACAGCGACGGCGAGTTCCAGATAAATTTCAAGAGCAACGCCTTCATGGGCCGTATCGCAGCCCTGGCCACTCTGCAGTGTGTCACCTATGCTTCGCTCGACGAGCCGTGCGAGTTCTCGCCAATCGACTCCGTGTGCCAGGCCATACGCCTGCTCGCACAGACACCGAAGGACATGGCAGTGTTCCATCCCTACAACAACCACAACATCCCGCTGGGCGACGTGCTCGACATCCTGCACACCGTGGGCGTGGACATCAAGCCGATGGAGGAAGACGCGTTCAACGCGATGATTCAGGAAAAACTGAAGGACGAGAAGGTGGTGGCAAAGCTGCAGCCGCTCTTTGCCTACGACGAGGACGACACGCAGCACGTGGTGCGCTGGCTCGGCTTCGACAACGCTTACACCACGCAGGTTCTGCGCCGACTTGGATTCAGTTGGCCATACACTTCGTGGGACTATGCAGAGCGCTTCATACAGGCAATCCACGGCTTCAACTACATCTAATAGATAGCGTGCAGACGCATTGAGCACCAATGAATTAAAACCGGCGGTTGGACAAAAGCAGCAATGCTCCTCCAGCGGCCGGCTTCTTCCTGATGCATGAAAATGACGATGCGCCGCAAGTTCTTTCACATGCGCACTGTATAGTCGCCGGCACAACAAATTCTGCTAAATGTAGCGCGGATTTCCGGATTTTATGCTTACCTTTGCTTAATGTGGGAGAGTTGCTTCG
The DNA here is from genome assembly GCA_963639565.1 of uncultured Prevotella sp. GTDB lineage: Bacteria > Bacteroidota > Bacteroidia > Bacteroidales > Bacteroidaceae > Prevotella. Next base: position 20,960 of record CAVHWJ010000003.1, read on the forward strand.
CGACAGACAAATTTCTCGCCACAGACAATAACATACAGAAAAACACCCATGAGACACTACACACAACTCTTTGCAGCCATCTCACTGTTTGCTGCAACGGCTGCTTCGGCACAAGACGCCGTGTTCCGCAGCTTCTCTTACCAAGGCAACGACCAGCGGTTTGAGAAGACCATCGACCACAACCGTCAGTATTTCAACCCCGTAATGGCTGGCTTCCAGCCCGACCCGTCGGTATGCCGTGCGGGCGACAAGTTCTATCTGGTTAACTCGTCGTTCTCGTTCTTTCCCGGCGTGCCGCTCTACGAGAGCCAGGATCTCGTAAACTGGCAGCCTCTAGGCCACGTGCTCGACCGCGAGAGCCAGTTGCCGCTGAAGGGACAGAACACGTCGGGCGGAATATTCGCCCCCGCCATATCATACAACGAGAAGAACAAGACGTTCTACATGATAACGACAAACATCGGCATAGGCAACTTCTTCGTAAAGTCCAAGGATCCCGCCAAGGGATGGAGCGACCCAATATATCTGAAGAAGATTGAAGGCATAGACCCGTCTTTCTTCTTCGACAAAGACGGCAAGGCTTACATCGTGCACAACGCACCAGTGAACGGCGGAGACGACTATGAGGGGCAGCGCGCCATAAGGCTCTTCGAGTTCGACGTGGCGGGCGACTCCATCAAGGGCGATCCCATTCAGATTGTGCGAGGCGGCACACACGTCTCCGAAAAGCCCATATGGATTGAGGGTCCGCACATCTTCCGCAACGGCAAGTATGTTTATCTCATCTGCGCGGAGGGCGGCACGGGCGAGTGGCACAGCGAGGTGGTGTTCAGGGCAAAGAACCCTAAAGGACCGTGGGAGGAATACTCCGGCAACCCCATTCTGACGCAGCGCGAGGGGCTCCCGGCCGACCGCGACGACTATGTGTCGAGCGCAGGGCACGCCGACATGGTGAAGGACAAGAACGGACAATGGTGGGCGGTGTTCCTTGGATGCAGGCCATACGACAAGAACGTACTCTACAACACCGGGCGCGACACTTATCTTCTGCCCGTGACGTGGAAAGACGGGTGGCCCGTAATACTGGAGAAGGGCAAGGCAATCCCTACTGTGGGCGACAAAACAGGACTGAAACACATTGAGGGACTGAACAACACGGGCAACTTTGCATACACTGACAGGTTCGACGGCGCTAAGCTGTCGGCCAAGTGGATGTTCCTGCGCAACCCTACGGCGTTCTACACGTTGTCTGCACAGGGCATAACGATAAAACCCAAAAAGGCAAACATATACCAGCGCGAAAGCCCCTCGGCAATATTCTGCCGGCAGCAGCACGAGAACTTCTCCTGCGAGACGCAGCTCGACTTCACGCCTACTGACGACAAACAGTTGGCAGGCTTCGCACTCCTGCAGACCGAGACGAACAACATAACCTGCGGCAAGACCATGCGCAGTGGCAAGCCGGTTGTGGAACTGAAACTAACCTGCAAGGGCAACAGTGTGGTAATTGCCTCCGCACCGCTCACTGAGGGCACGCTGCGACTGAAGATTGCGGGCAATGGACAATACTACGACTTCTTCTATGCCGTTGGCGACGAGCCTTACCAGCCACTAGCAGTTGGCGTTGACGCAGCCCTCCTGAGCACGCATGACAGCGGAGGCTTCATCGGCGCATGCATCGGTCTGTATGCCACCTCCGGCAAGTCATAGAGCGCCCCAAGCCCCGTGAGTGTGTCGGCAGAAAAAACGGTTTCTTCAACATTTCCACTATTTTGCACGATAGCTTTGCGTTGTCCGCAAACAGGTGTCCCCTGTATACGGGAGCCGTCTGCCACAGGGCATTTTTTTTCGCAATCAACCAAAAAGGGCAACTGTCCGGCAATAAGGAGTGACTGAACCTGATGATAGACGCATTGAAGGAAATGAGGCCTTTAGGCAAAAAAATAACTATCTTTGCTTTTCTTACCGATTAGCAAAGATAGTTACCGAGCGTTATAATTTTTTGTTTCTGCCTATTTTGTCACCTTCACCGTTTGGGACGTTCCGTCAGAATAGACTGTCTTGACGAGGGTGATGCCTCGCTGTGGTCGTGCGATGCGCTGACCGTTTACCGTGTAGTATTCAGTGCGGAGAATCTCACCGCTATCCTTGGTCACACTCTCCACACCATCGGTGAGGTTGAGCGAGAGGTTGGAGATGTCTAGGCGGTCATCATATTTCGGTGTGCTATCCTTCTTCAGATAGAAGAAACGTACCGTATGACGCCCAGGGCCAAGCACGAGGTCTTCGGGTTGATAGTTGGATGAACTAGCATCCACGTCCTCGCCGGCAAACTCCATTTTCTTTTCACCATCAATGGTGATGCGTGTACCCGTGACGAGTGCGGTGTCGCCCATGAAGTATAGAAAATCTGCCGAGCTATTGTGTGCGGTCCATCCGAGCACGCCTACCTGGTTCTCGGGTACTTCAAAGGAAGCCTCAAGGAAAGAGTCGAAGTCGGTGTTGCCGTCCACTTTATGCTTTGCGGTAGAGTTGAATGCCGTATTGTTCTCAACGCTGAAAGGATGGTTGGCCGATGTATTGAATGAGAAGTCGCCACTGGTAACGATTGGATGGTAGTCTACAGGAATTGCCACATTAGACGCTTTGCACGCAACATAGTAGAAACCGCCATTGGTATTGATCATGACCGAACCGTTATGCTCTCCAAGTTCGCCCGACTCATAGGCAATCTGTACGGGTAACTCCTGTCCGAAGGATGCCGTCTCATCGTCCATCACACCACCAAAAGCTCCTTGACCATCAATGCTCGTAAGGCGTAATGGTGCTGTGCCGACATTGATCAGTGTGGCGGTCAAGGTGTCGCGCACACTCAGACGATCAAAAAAGTGCTCGCCGAAATCCAATACATCGCTTTTCAGCACAGCCAAGTGTTCCTGCTCTTCGTAGAGGCGAAGAGCCAAGTCGTAGACGTAAGCACGCAAGCGCACGTTGCCCGTACCGTCCCAGTCCATGTTCGTTACGTTAGAGAACTGAAGCACATAGGTGCCGGGCTTCAAAACGAGCATATTACTAATATCGTCTGTAAAACTGCTTACGTCCATGCCATGACTGTAACTATCATTGAAGACCACGCTGTCGTTGAGCTGGATGTTCATTCCGTTGCTGTATCCTCCTTGCTTGATGCCCTTCCAGCTGACGACACCAACCTTTCCCTCGGGAACAGCGAAGTTGGCATAGAGCGAAGAAGAGGAGTTGCTGCCTCCGTTGGTGCTCACGGCTACGGGGCTACCCGTGATGGTGTCGGTGATGACGAACGGGTAATCGTTTCCGATGTTGAAGGCGATGTCGCCTTCCTTTACGATCTGGCTGAAGTCGGGGGCGTCACCCACTGTGGCTGTCACGTTGAGCGTAGCCTGTGTGGTATTGTAGGGAGAGTAAACGGAAACCGTTCCTGCAAATTCACCCGCCTTTTTGGGTATCAACTGGACGTAGACGTTTTGTACGCCACCAGCCTCTATCGAACGATAGGCGGCGAGTTGCAGGCCGTCGCCATTGACGCTACCCGTATAGTCGGTATCAGTCAAACCCTTGTTTACGATTTTGACTGTTTGCTTCAAGGTTGCGCCTGCGGTGACATTGGCTCCTTCAAAATGGACATCAGAGGGCAGGAAAGCAAGATTAGCTTCCTCGGTCATCCGCTCAATGCTGACCAATCCTTTCTGATAGAAATTGATGCAGCCGTAAGGGGTGCAGTCCTTTTTGGTAAGAACCCACAAGCCAAAGCCTGTACGCGGGGTGAGCGTGGTAAGGTCGTCGCTCACATCGAATACCAGCTGGTCTGTGGTCTCCAGTCCATACTGTCCGCTGGCATCCGGCTGACTGGAGAAATCTCCCGCTAAGAGCACCACGGAACAGTCTTGCCCATAGTAGCTCACGTCGCCATATTTGGCGTAGTCGTCGATGGTTCGCTCCTCGGAGTAGCCCGGAGTGCTGATGGTGATGGTCTTGGCAGTGGCATCATAGACGCCTTCTATGTCTGCGACAGAACCTATCTGGAAGTAGCCTGTGTCCACAAACCCTTTCAGATAGACCTTGTTTCCGTCGAAAGTCAGGTCAGTGCGGTAAGCGCAGTACTGTCCTTGCTCCGCATTGTAAATGCCGTCTTCCGTGTAATAGCTTTTCGCATTCACCCAATAAGGGGTAGCGGTAGCGTCTGCTTTGCGGGGCGCGGTCTTCCGCCCGTTCTTCTGCGATACAGAAGCGTCTTGTTTGAGCAGACTGCCTGATGAGAGTTTCTGTGCCATCGCAGCGTGTCCAAGCGTGAACAATGCGATGAGAAAGAATAGAGTTTTCTTCATAAGCCTGTACGATTTATTACGTTCAACATTTAATTCATTGACAAAAGTACCAAATAACCTATTAGCCTACAAAGTTTTGCGGCTTTCGTCTGTATGAAAACAGGTTTTTAAACGTACAAGTACCTGTTTGGGTATGTTGTTGTGTCGTGCTCCGGAGTTGCCGAAAACCTCTGGCTATCAGCTTTCTTTTCTTGCCATCTGGAGAAATTGAGAGGGTGTAAGCCCTGTAAATTTCTTAAAAGCATTGACAAACGAGGCACGCGACTTGAAGCCCACGCCTTGCGAGATGGCCTCGAGGGTGAGATGCCCATAATGGTCGTGGTCGGACATTAGGCGGCAAGCTTCCTTAATCCGATACTCGTTGAGAAAGGAAGAGAAGTTCACTTTGTAGGTCTCGTTAATGACTTGCGAGACCAGCTTATATCGTGATCCCGCCAATTCGGCAAGCCTTTCCGCACTGAACTCGGGAGAATAAATCTCCCCGCTCGTTTCCATCACGTGCAGTATGCTGCTTGTCAGCGTGTGTTTGTCTTCCTCGCTGAGATTGTTATACGTATATTTCTCTTTCTTTTGCGGCATGGATTCTTTCATCTGCGTCAGTTCCCGCTCCAAACTCTCACGCCGTTTGCGCTCCTGCTCCTCGTTGCGGAGCGTGGCGACAGTTTTCTCGTAGAGACTTTCGTTCTGCGCACTCAGCAGCTTGTTCTTGCGCCATAGCACCAACAAGAAGCCAAGAATGAGCAATGCTGCGCCTACTGCCACGCCAAGAGCGAGCGACTGACGCTGGCGCCGCAACTCCATTTGCGCCTCCTGTTCGTCCACCAGCTTCATGCTGTTGACAAACCGCATCTCGTTCACACTCATCAGCTGGCGGTAGTTGAGCAACGTGTCTTTCAAAGAAAGGTAATGGGTGCGGTATTGATTCTCAGCCGCCACGTCTCCATGTGAGGCATAGAGTTCCGCCAAATGGTCGTACAATTCCAGTTCCGCATCCTTCATATTGTTCTGCACCGCAGCGGCAAGGGCTTCACGGTATATCCGCTGTGCCGCATCGTTATCGCCCCTCAAACGGCACGCCTTGGCACGATTGATCTTCGCAACGACCCAATAGCGCAAGTGGGGCCTGTCTCCAGCCATGATGCGTTCTTGCTGAAGGAAACATTCTTCGGCTTTGGCGTATTGCTGCCGTGACAAGAAGCGGTTGCCAGCGTAAAGCAAGAGACCATACCGTTGCACCACATTGGGGTGTGATGCGGTCATCTTCTCATACTCGTTGCGTACCTTTGCCACCCGGGACAGCTCGCCCAAGTCGTAGCTCACGGAGACGATATTGGCGAAAGCCATGTCCACATCCTCGCCATGGGCCTTTTCGCGCAGAGCAAAACATTTCTCGTAATATGCGAGAGCTTTGCGGAGCGTCTTTTTGTCTTTACCTTGCTCCGCCATCGTCTGGTACATCGCACCAAAGTTGAGGTAGATGCGCGACGTCACATCGGGAAAATCCTCCGAGAGTTCCTCGGCTTTGGAGAGACACTCATAGGACTTGGCATAGTCGAAGAAACAAAAGAAATAGACATACCACTTACCGATGTAAGCGCGTGCGCAGTCGCGCCGATCCTTGTCGTTCATGTCCTTGCGGTAGCGGTTGGCGACGATGGTATAGCAGACCAGCGCACTGTCGGGGGCCATGTTATTATCCGAATAGCGGTTTCCCATCGTCAGCAGCCGCTCCGTAGGAAGCGACGTCCACCGATAGTAATATTCGGGCTGGAGCGCCGCCTTGCAGCGGGTGCACACCCCAAACAACAGTAAAAGGAAAAATGCAATCCCTATGTATCTTCTGTTTACCTTCATGTCTCACGTTGCTTTAAAATGCAAAATTACCAATTTTCGCTTTAAAAGTAATGTTTATAAAACAATTTGCGCAATTTTAGGCATGCATTCTCTTGCGAGTTTTGCTGTAAATTTCGTGGCCGAAGACAAACTCCACGGCCTTTGCAGGGTTGTTCGACAGATAGACAGTCCCGTTTTCGTATCCCTCTCCGCGGTCCCGTCCCGAATACCATCCGTTGGGCATATCCCCCTCCGCGTCAACGCGTCTGCTAGATTCAACTTTTAGCGGACACAAATAGAAAAAAAAACGGTTTCTTCAGCATTTCCACAATTTTGCACGGTAACTTTGCGTTATATACAAAACATCATAAAACATTTATTGTATGTGGAAGTATTACGCACTGCTTTCTGCGTTCTTTGCCGCACTGACGGCGATATTTGCAAAAGTGGGAGTGAAAGACATCAATTCAGACCTTGCCACGGCCATCCGCACCACCGTGGTGCTCGGCATTACATGGGGCATCGCCCTGGCAGGCAACCATCTGGGCGAGGCTAAAAGCATACCGGCACACACGTGGCTCTTCCTTCTACTCTCGGGGGCAGCCACAGGACTCTCGTGGCTGTTCTATTTCAAGGCGCTGCAGATGGGCGACGTGTCGCGTGTGGCGCCGATTGACAAGCTCAGCGTTGTGATAACCATCTGCCTCTCGTTCCTGTTTCTAAAGGAGCCCGCCAGTCCGAAGGTCATAGCCGGAGCTCTGCTCATAACGGCAGGCAGCATTGTGATGCTTTGCAAATAGACTCTCACGAAACCGCTCTACGCCAATGAAGATACTGATAATAGAAGACGAGCGCAAACTCTCCGACAGCATTGTGGACTATCTGAAAACGGAGAAGTATGTGTGCGAGCAGGCTTTCGACTATGCCGAGGCCTTGAACAGGGTGCGCTTCTACGACTACGACTGCGTGCTGCTCGACCTTATGCTGCCCGGCGGCAACGGACTAGACATACTGCGCGACATAAAGCGCAGGAACAATCCGGCAGGCGTCATAATTGTGTCGGCAAAGGATTCGCTCGACGACAAGATAAAGGGCCTGCAGATAGGGGCCGACGATTACCTGCCCAAGCCGTTCCATCTGGCTGAACTGGGCATGCGCATTTATGCCGTGATACGGCGCAAGGAGTTTGCTGCCAGCAATGTGCTTGATAACAACGGGATAAGGATTGATTTGCTTTCAAAAAGCGTCGCCGTGGGAGGCAAGCCAGTCGTGCTGACAAAGTCGGAATACGACCTGCTGCTCTTCTTCATAGGCAACCGCAACCGTGTGCTATCGAAGAGCGCCATTGCCGAACACCTGAGCGGCGACTTTGCCGACATGATGGACAATTTCGACTTTGTCTACACGCACATAAAGAACCTTAAGGCCAAGCTCGCCGAGGCTGGGGCTGAGAACTGCATACAGAACGTTTACGGCATGGGATACAAATGGACAGGAGAATGAAAAGTCTGCTCAGCAAGTCGATGACCCGCTTCATCGCATGCATTGTGATGCTCTTTGCCCTTGCGGCACCGGCATTCTATTATCTTACGAAGAACTACTATGCCGAAGACATGCAGGACCTCGTCAAGGCTGTGCAGAGCGGGCGAGGGGTGCCGCCGCTGGACCTTGAGCAGGACATAATGAAAGGCATCATGCTGCAATACGTGCTCATCACGGTGTTGCTTGCCGTGGGCGTTACGCTGACGATGCGCCTCGTGTCGAAAAAACTGTGGAGCCCGTTCAGTCAGACGCTCGACAAGATTGAGGCTTTCCGGCTGGAGAAAGAAGAAGTGCCCGCTCTGCCGCAAAGCGACGTGAAGGAGTTCAACATGCTCAACAGTTCGCTCCACCGGCTGATGGCAAAGAGCGTGGACAGCTATAGGGCGCAGAAAGAGTTCACGGAGAATGCCTCGCACGAGCTACAGACGCCGCTTGCCATATTCCAGGCAAAGCTGGAGATACTATTGCAGCAGCCCGAGCTAACCGAAAGGCAGGCTGAGATAATACACGACCTCTTTCAGATGACGTCGCGCCTCTCGCGGCTTAACCGCAACCTGCTGTTGCTTGCCAAGATAGACAACTCCCAGTATGACTTGAACGAGAATATAAACCTCGACGCATTCGTCGACCAGCTCATGCCTTCGCTCGAAACCGTGTCGGGACAACTGCACATAATAAGGCAGCACCCCCAGCAGCCGGTGTATGTCCGTGCCAACAGTGCATTGCTGGAGAGTTTGGTAAACAACCTGTTCGTCAATGCCGTGAGGCACAATATCCCTGGCGGAACGATAAAAGTAAGCATCGATGCGGAAACGTTCAGCGTGGAGAACACTTCCGACGAACCGTCATTGTCGCCATCCCACATCTTCAACCGCTTCTACCGTCCCGTGCAGAACAAGGGCGGCAACGGCTTGGGGCTTGCCATCGCGAAGGCCATATGCGACTGTCACGGCTGGAAAATCCGGTACACCTACAGTGACGGCCTCCACTGCTTCGCCGTGGATTTTTCCCAAAACTTTGGCTATCACATCGGCACCTGTTAATTCAACAAAACATGGCTTGTGGGACGAGTTCGTCCTTTTCCGAAATAGTATGGGTATACAGGCAACAGTTGTTCAACTTTAAGTTGCTCGTCTTTTCTTTGATCAAAGACTTTTTGGATAAACTCCATTTGGTTTATTACCTCCTCGAAAGAATAGGATCCAAAGAAATTTGCTTCGGTCTTCTCGAATGAAGGGATTTC
>CAVHWJ010000004.1:0-5718 GCA_963639565.1 uncultured Prevotella sp.
TGCGGAGAGAGAGGGATTCGAACCCCCGGTACCTCTCGGTACGCCGGTTTTCAAGACCGGTGTAATCGACCACTCTACCATCTCTCCATGCTTGAAGATTGAGGTTTGTGTCTTAAAGCGAGTGCAAAGGTAAGGAGTTCGGATGAAACACGCAAATTTTTCTGAAACTTTTTTTATGGAAAAAGATGTTTTTGCTAATTTTGCACCATGATTTACCCCAATACATTCGAAAACAAGATAGGTTTCGACGAGATAAGAAGTCTGCTGCGCAAGAACTGCCTCAGCGGCCTGGGAAAGGAGGAAGTGGACAAAATCGCTTTCATGGACAACGTGAATGACGTGAACACGCAGCTCGCGAGGGTGAGGGAGTTCCGCACGCTGATGGAAGAGGCGGAGGACTTTCCGCTCGACTATTTCTTCGACGTGCGCCAGGCGGTGGCGCGGCTGAGGCTCGAAGGCACGCACCTTGAGGAGGACGAACTCTTCGACGTGCGCCGGTCCCTCGGCACGGTGGCTGGCATCGTGGCGTTCCTGAACAGGAGCGACGCCGACAACGCCGCGGAGCAGCAGGACGGGTGGCAGCGCGAACCGGTGTACCTATATCCCGCGCTCCACGAACTCGCCGACGGGGTGATGACATATCCGCTCATCATGCAGCGCATAGACCAGATACTCGACAAGTTCGGCAAGATACGCGACACCGCGTCGCCGGAGCTGAACAACATCCGCCGCGAACTGGCTAAGACCGAGGGCAGCATATCTCGCACGCTCTACGGCATACTGCGCGCGGCGCAGAGCGAGGGCTTCGTGGACAAGGACGTGGCGCCGACGATGCGCGACGGAAGGCTCGTGATACCCGTAGTGCCTACGATGAAGCGCAAGATAAAGGGTATCGTGCATGACGAGTCGGCATCGGGCAAGACGCTCTTCGTTGAACCCACCGAAGTGGTGGAGGCCAACAACCGCATACGCGAGCTGGAGGCGGAGGAGCGCAGGGAAATCATACGAATACTCACGGAGATAGCAAAGATAATACGTCCGCACGTGCCGCAGATACTTGAGTCATACAAGCTGCTGGCGCAGGTGGACCTGATACGCGCCAAGGCGGAACTGGCGAAGACCATCGGCGGCATAGAGCCTGAGGTGGGCAAATATCCGCTGATTGACTGGATAGAGGCGGCGCACCCGTTGCTGAGGCTGTCGCTCCAGAGGCATGGCAAGAAGGTTGTGCCGCTGGAGATAACGCTCACGCGGAACAAGCGGATGCTGATAATCTCGGGGCCTAACGCCGGAGGAAAGTCGGTGTGCCTGAAAACCGTGGGACTGGTGCAGTATATGCTCCAGTGCGGACTCTCCGTTCCGATGAGCGAGCGGTCGCAGACTGGCGTCTTCCAGAACATCCTTATAGATATAGGTGACGAGCAGAGCATCGAGGACGACCTGAGCACATATTCCAGTCACCTGACCAACATGAAGAACATGATGCGGAGCGCGAACGACCGGACGCTGATACTCATCGACGAGTTCGGCACCGGCACCGAGCCGCAGATCGGCGGAGCGATAGCCGAGGCGGTGCTCAAGCAGTTCTGCATCAAGAAAGCCTACGGCGTTATCACCACCCACTACCAGAACCTGAAGCATTTTGCCGACAGCCACGAGGGCGTGGTGAACGGCGCGATGCTCTACGACCGCCACAAGATGCAGGCACTGTTCCAGTTGCAGATCGGCCAGCCCGGCAGTTCGTTCGCCATAGAGATAGCGCGCAAGATTGGACTGCCGGAACAGGTGATACACGATGCCGGCGAAATCGTAGGGTCTGACTATATCCAGAGCGACAAGTATCTGCAGGACATCGTGCGCGACAAACGCTATTGGGAGAGCAAGCGGCAGAACATCCACCAGCGCGAGAAGCAGATGGAGCAGACGATAGCCAAATACGAGGCGGAGCTTGCCGACCTGGAGAAGAGCCGCAAGGAAATCCTCGCCAAGGCGAAGGAACGCGCCGAGGAACTCTTCAGGGACAGCAACAGGAAGATTGAAAACGTGATACGCGAAATCCGCGAGAAACAGGCGGAGAAGGAGGAGACGAAGAAACTGCGCGACAGCCTAAAGGAGTTCAAGGAAGGCATCGCCGACATGGACAAACAGGCTGAGGACGACCGCATAGCACGCAAAATGGCGCAGATACTGCGCAGGAAAGAGAACAAAAAGAAGAAACAAAATGCGGCGGCCGACAAACCGCAGGAGACAAACACGGCGACCACTGCCGCGGCGGCATCGTCAGCCCCGTTGAAGGAGGGCGACACCGTGAGGATAAAGGGAACTACCGCCGTGGGGCGCATAGAGAGCATACAGGGCAAGAACGCCACCGTGATATTCGGCGACCTGCGTTCCACCACGGCACTGAAAAAACTCGAAGCCGCCGCAGCACCCAAGAAAGAAGAACCGCGCCCCTATATGACAGTTGGGCGGCAGACGCGCGAGACGATCGACAACAAGAAACTCAATTTCAGGCAAGACCTCGACGTGAGGGGAATGCGCGGCGAGGAGGCCCTCAACGCCGTGATGTATTTCATCGACGACGCTACTCTCGTGGGAATGGCGCGTGTGCGCATCCTCCACGGCACCGGCACGGGCATCCTGCGCCAGCTTATCCGCCAGTATCTCGCCACCGTCCCTGCCGTGGTGTCATACAAGGACGAACACGTGCAGTTCGGCGGTTCGGGAATAACGGTGGTGGATTTGGCGTAGGCTGCAAAAACGTAGCCGCAAAAGCGAAGCGGCTAAACCGTCATCCAATCCAGTTGAGGAATACGGTGATGATGCCAGTGTTTATCATGTCCACGAACATCGCCCCTATAATCGGCACGATGAGAAACGGCTTAACGGAATAGCGGTATTTGTAGCACACGGCACTCATGTTCGCCATGGCGTTGGGCGTTGCCCCCAAGCCGAAACCGCAGATGCCGGCAACGAGAATAGCCGCGTCGTAGTCTTTGCCGAGCAGGGGGAACGCCACGAAATACGTTATCAGGGCAATCATCACCACCTGTGCCGCAAGGATGAGGATTAGCGGAAGGGCGAGAGCCTCCAGTTCCCACAGTTTCAGCGAAACCATCGCCATGCCGAGGAATATCGACAGACTGATGTTTCCCAGACTTATAATCTTCTCCATTTCGAGCTTGCCGCGGAGCGGAGTCTGCTCGATAACGTTTCTCAACACCGCCGCCGTGACGAGCGCGCCGAAATACGTGGGAAACGTTATCCCCGTCTTTTTCAGCAGAATGCTCGCGAGCGTGCCAATTGCCATTGTCATTATAAGGGTGTACGATGCGTTGGCGTAACGGTGGAACTCGCTGTCCTGCGTGCTTGTCCGCTTCTCCTGTCCTTCGGGCAGTGTCTCGCTGCTCTCCACCCCTGCCGTTGCAGGGTCTATCTCGAAATCCTTTGGCTCCTGGTGTTCCGTGAGCAGTTTTTTCCTTATCAGGCGTTCGGCGATAGGACCGCCAATCATCGAACCGCTAACGAGACCGAACGTTGCCGCCGCCATGGATATAGTGCCGGCACCGTCAAGCCCCATGCTTTCGAGCAGCGCGCTGAACCCTCCTGCCGTGCCGTGTCCCCCAGCCATGGGGATGCCGCCGGCCGCCATGCCCACGAGCGGGTCAATGCCCAGCATCTTGGTGATGCCAAGCGGCATGAGGTTTTGCAGCACGATGATAACGACCAGCAAAACAAGCATCATCACGAGGGTGCGTCCGCCCTGCCTGATAACTTTCAGGTTGGACTGAAACCCCACTGAGGTGAAGAACGTTAGCATGAAGATGTCCTTTAGCGTACCGTCATACGACACCTCAGTGCCGCACGCCACATACACCGCCAGCGAGAGCAGGGAGAACACGATGCCGCCGGAAACGGGGGAGGGGATGCAGAACTTTTGCAGCCACTTTATCCTCCGTGTCATTGCCATTCCCACAATCAGGGCGAGAACGCCGATGCCCGCCGACTGCATCATGTCGAGTGTTATCGTTTCTGCCATATTCCGTTAGAGTGGTGGCCAATCAGATGCTTGGCATCCAGTTGTCGGCGCGCTTGAACACGTTTTCCATTGTCACCTGTGCCGCCTCCTTCTTTGTCAGCTGCTTGCCCCAAGCCACGCGTCCCTTGGTGGACGCGCCCTCGCCGCGGTTGTTGTATTCCATGTAGCGAGCGGTCTTCTCGTTAGCCTCGTTTTTCCAGTTATACCAGCCTTCGGGACGGATGTGCTTGCCCATTTCGCAGTTCATGAAGAGCGTGTAGCCGTACGGCCGCCACGGTCTGCCGAGATAAACCTTGTCCACGCCCTCTGCCGCCACGAGACGGCATTTGTTGAACACGTAACCGTATTTTACGTTCTGCGGCGTTGAGGCTGCTGTGATATAAGAGTTCATGCGGCTCAGTATGGTGCAGTTCTCAAACCACGCCGTGGACGGACCGAAGATGAAGTCGGTAGTACCCTCGATGTGGCAGTCCTTGAACAGCAGCCGTGTGTCGATGCCGCCCGTATAAATGGTGTCCTGGTTGCCGAGTATGCGGCAGTTCACGAACACCAGCCTGTCGCCCTGCGTATGCAGCGCCACCGCCTGGCCCAAGCGTGCGGCGTTGTTCTCAATCGTGATGTTCTTCACGGTGATGTCGTTGCCGTCCACCTTCAGCGTGTAGGTGCGGAACGTACCCATCTTGCGGTCAGTGCCGGGGATAGGCACGTTGGCGTGGTCGTCGTATGTTATTATGGTCTTGTCCGCGCTCTCGCCGCAAATCTCGATGTTCGTGAGCCACGAGGGTATTACGAGTTTCTCCTTGTAAGTGCCGTTTTTCACGTAAATCACCTTATGGTAGTCCATGAACGCGCGGCACACCTCGATGGCGTCGTCGATGTTGCGGAACTCGCAGCTGCCGTCGCGCGCCACGAAGAGCGTGTCGGGGTTGTCATACTTGTTGGCTGCCTGTGCGGCGGTGATGCCGGCCAGGCCGACGAGCATCGTCAAAAGTGTCTTTTTCATTTCAGATGGGGTTATAAAAATCTTGGGTTAAACGATAAATAAAAAGAGTGGGGGAGACCGTGAACGTGTCCGGTTTCCCCCTTGTCAAAAAGTGTCATACCGTCTGGCTCACTTCCTGCACGCCCTTAATCTGTTTAAGGTTCTTGATGATAGGCAGGATGTCGGTGCGGTCGTGTATGAGCAGTTCCACCGTTCCTGAGAAGATGCCCTGGTCGCTCGATATGGTGAGCTTGTGGATGTTCAGGTCGAACTCTCCCGAGATAACGTTTGTCACCTCGTTGAGCATGCCGATGCGGTCGATGCCCTTAATGGAAATCGTGGCGTCGAAGAGCAGCTTTCGGTGCATGTCCCACTTCGCGTCGAGGATGCGGTTGCCGTAGCTCGATTTCAGTTTCGAGGCGATGGGGCACGACCGCTTGTGAATCTCGATGCGGTTCTTCCTGTCGATATATCCCAGCACGTCGTCGCCGGGTATGGGGTGGCAACACTGGCGGAAGATATACTGGTGGATGTTCTCGTCGTTGATGAACACAGGTTTCTTGCGGTTGAAGCCCTGCGGCACGGTGAGGAGTTCCGTAGACGGGTCCTCCTGCTTGTCGTCCTTCTTCTTGAGGAACGGCACGTAGCGGCGCCAGCCCCTGCCCGTGTTCTCCTTGCCCTTCTTGCCCTTGCCCTG
>CAVHWJ010000004.1:5971-13948 GCA_963639565.1 uncultured Prevotella sp.
GGCTGCACGTGCTGCGAGTTCGACGTGAGGATTTCCACCTGGTCGCCGCTGCTCAGTTTGTGGCTCAACGGCACCAGCTTGTGGTTCACCTTCGCCCCGATGCAGTGGCTGCCGAGGAAGGTGTGAATCTGGAAGGCGAAGTCGAGCGCGGTGCATCCCGCCGGCATCGTCTTAATCTCTCCCTTGGGGGTGAACACGAAGATTTCCGACGCGAAGAGGTTCAGCTTTATGGTGTCGAGGAAGTCCATTGCGTCCGGCTGTGGGTCGTCGAGTATTTCCTTTATGGTGCGCAGCCAGTTGTTCAGCTCGCCCTCGTCCTCAGAATATTCGCTGCCGGCAGCCGCGCCCTCCTTGTATTTCCAGTGGGCGGCGAAGCCCTGCTCCGCCTGTTCGTCCATGCGCTCCGAACGTATCTGCACCTCAATCCACTTGCCCATTTTGCTCATCAGCGTCACGTGCAGTGCCTGGTAGCCGTTCGCCTTGGGGTGGTTCACCCAGTCGCGCAGACGGTCGGGGTGTGACTTGTAGATTTGGCTTATCGCCACATAGATGTTGAAGCACTCGTTCACCTCCTCCTCCGGCTTTTGCGGTTTGAAGATGATGCGCACGGCGAGGATGTCGTAGATCTGGTCAAACGTCACCTGCTTCTGCTGCATCTTGTTCCAGATGGAGAAGGGGCTTTTCACCCTCGCCTTTATTTCGTATTCAAAGCCCATCTTGTCGAGGGCTTCCTTGATAGGCGCGGTGAAATTGTCGAACAGCGTCTCGCGCGAAGCCTGTGTGCTTGCGAGCTTCTGTTCGATGGCCTCGTATTGCTCCGGGTGCTCGAACTTGAAGCTCAGGTTCTCAAGCTCCGTCTTTATGTTGTTCAGGCCGAGTCTGTTGGCGAGCGGCGCGTAGATATACAGCGTCTCCCCGGCAATCTTGTATCTCTTGTTTGGCGGTTGCCCGTCGAGCGTGCGCATATTGTGCAGACGGTCGCAGATCTTGATGAGGATAACGCGTATGTCGTCGCTCATCATCAGCAGCAGTTTCTTGAAGTTCTCCGCCTGTGCCGAGGCCTGTTCGCCGAATATGCCGCCCGATATTTTCGTCAGTCCGTCCACGATTTGCGCGATTTTCGGGCCGAACATGTTTTCGATGTCCTCCACCGTGTAGTCGGTGTCCTCCACCACGTCGTGCAGCAACGCCGCGCTGATGCTCGTGGAACCCAGTCCCATTTCCGAGCACGCTATCTGCGCCACGGCGATGGGGTGCATGATGTAGGGTTCACCTGACAGCCGCCTCACTCCCTTGTGGGCCTGTCTGGCAAAGTTGAACGCCTTTGTGATGATGTCCACTTTCTTTCTGTGCCGTGATGCCAGATAGCTGTCGAGCAGATGTTTGAAGGCGTCGTCCACCATTTTGGCGTCGGCGGCTTCCCTCTCCTTGTCTGTAAGTTTTTGATCACCCATAATGCAGATGTTTTTTATTTCACCTTAATCTTCTTTCCGGCTCTGATGCTGTTGCCGCTGATGCCGTTGAGCTTGCGCAGTTTCTTCACGGTGGTGTGGTTTTTCTCCGCTATCTCCGAGAGAGTGTCGCCGCTCTTTATCGTAACGCTCTTGCCGCCCTTGCCCTTTTTGCCTTTACGTTCCTTCCTTGACTTCTCCTTCTTGGATTTCTTCTTGGATGTGGCCTTGCCGCCCCTTGAGTGACTTCTCTTTGAGGGCGAATAAGAGGGTTGCGAGTCTTCGTCCACCTCCACGAGCGACCTTCTTGTGAAGAGCTGGTCGGCCTGGTAGTTGTATATGGAGTCCTCGTTGCTGATGAACGAGTTTACCACCGAGATGGGCAGACGTATCGCCGAGGGCTTTGAGTTTCCGTTCACTATGTCCTTGCGGTACTGCGGGTTGAGTGCCCTCAGTTCCTCTATGTCCACTCCGCACACCTCAGCGATTTGTTTGAGGTGAACGTCGCGCGACACCTGAACCGTGTCGGTCTTCGCCGGCAGCGTGGTGCGCATGGGGCAGATATTGTGGTCGCAGTAGTAGTTCATCACGTAGTTCGCCGCGATGAACGCCGGCACGTAACCCTTTGTCTCGCGCGGCAGGAACGGGTAGATAGTCCAGTAGTCGGTCTCGCCGTTAGCCCTTTGTATCGCCTTGCGCACGTTCTCCGGTCCGCAGTTGTAGGCAGCGATGACCAAGCTCCAGTCGCCGTAGATCCTGTACAGGTCGCGCAGATATTTCGCCGCCGCGTAGGACGACTTCACCGGGTCGCGACGCTCGTCCACGAGGGAGTTGATTTCCAACCCGTACTGCTTACCAGTGGAGGGCATGAACTGCCACAGGCCCGCCGCGCCCACTCTCGACACCGCCTTGGGGTTGAGTGCCGACTCGATGACCGGCAGGTATTTCAGTTCGAGCGGCACGCCGTAAGCCTCCAGCGCGTCCTCGAAGATAGGCATATAAAAGTTCGACGCTCCGAGCATATAGCTCACCGAGTGCCTCAATCGTCCTGTGTATCGGTCGATGAACTTCTGCACAATCTCGTTGTAAGGCATTTCCATCACGTTGGGCAGCCTTTTCAGGCGGTCGATGTAGACCTCCTTCTCGTATTCGCGGTTCTCGTCGCGGTAGTTGCAGTCGTCGTCTTTCCTCAGGTTGTTCTTTGCGTAGTATTCCTGGAGCAGACTGTCAAACTCCGTGTCCATCGCGGCCGGCACGTCGATAATCTCCTCGTTGCCGTTCTTGTCGGTTACTTTTATTTCCCTTTCGTCGTCTGTCTGAGCGCACAGCATTGTGCTGCCCCCGAAAAGGAGAACAGCCGCTATTGCCATTTGCTTTATGTTCGAGTATATCATTTCTTTTTCGTTGTTGCTTCTTTGTTATTATGTCCGCCTTGCCGCCGGTCGTGCCGCGTCCCTTTGTCAGAACGTGAGCGAGCACTGCACCCCGAGAGCCGAAGACTTCAGGGGATTGGCGGACGAATGGCTGTTGATTACCGACGGCTCAATCCTCAGGCTCAGGTCTTTGGATATGTCAAACTGCGAGAGCGACGCGTCCACGTAAGCGTCAATTACCGACAGGGCGTAAACGCCGATGAGGCAGAAGATGCTCAGGTCGCGGTAGCGGCGGTAATAGTCCTTGCGGCGTTTGAACAGGTTTTGGTACTGCTCCTTGTTCTCTTCGGTTATCTGCACCCCCAAGTGCAGGAACTGGCTGTAACTCTGCGTGTTCGGGTCGTCGTCCATTATGTCCATATACGCCTGAGAGTAGTCGCTGTACATCTGGTTGTTCCACCGCCACGCGTAGATGCACCCCAAGAAGCCGCCGTAGACGATAGGCAGTTTCCAGTATTTCCTGTTGTATATCTGTCCCGCCCCCGGCAGAACCATTGCGAGCCACATCGCGCGCTTGGGGTTCGGCGCCCACGTGGCCCAGTCGCGCTTCGCCTTTTTCGTCGAAATAGCCGACAGGCTGTCCACCTTATTATATAATAAGGAGTCGCCGGCGTGTGCGGCCGCCACCGTTGCGGAGTCCTCAGCCACGGTGCAGTCACTGCCGTCAGCCCCTTCTGCCGCAAGCGGCGTTACGGGCGCAGCCCACGCCGCCACTGACACGGCGAGAGCCGCGAGGCACACTGATATTTTGCGGAAACGGTTGTTCACGATAGCGCCACGTTAGTTACCATACTTACTGCTTGTGCATATTGTCGAGCACCTGCATGATGTGCTCCAGTTCCTCGGCGTTGGCGAAGGGGATGCTTATCTTGCCCTTGCCCTTGGCGGAACAGGTCATCTGCACCTTGGTTGAGAAGAACGACGAGAGTTTCTCTTTCAGCGAGTTGAACTCCTCTGGCAGTTCCACCTTCGAGGCGATAACCTTCTTGCCGCTCACCACGTCCTCGCCGCTGTTGAGCTGCTTGGCGATTTCCTCCACCTTCCTCACGGAGTAGCCGTTCTTCTGAATCTCCTTGAACACCTTGATTTGCAGCGAGGGCGACTCTATGGAGAGCAGCGCGCGGGCGTGTCCCATGTCAATCTCCTTCTTCTGCAAGGCCATCTGCACCTGTGCCGGCAGTTTCAGCAGACGCAGGTAGTTCGTTATCGCCGTGCGGCTCTTGCCCACGCGTTCCGACACCTTCTCCTGTGTCATCCCCGTGTTCGATAGCAAGTGCTCGTAGGCGAGGGCGATTTCAATGGCGTTCAGATCCTCTCGCTGGATGTTCTCCACGAGGGCCATCTCCATCACGTTCTCGTCCTTAATGGTGCGGATATACGCCGGCACACGCGACAGTCCGGCGAGCTGCGACGCTCTCCACCTTCGCTCTCCGGCTATGATCTGGTATCTGTCCTCGTCAATCTGCCTCAGCGTAATGGGCTGTATGATGCCAATCTCGCGTATGCTGTTGGCGAGTTCCTGCAACGCCTCTTCGTCAAACTCGCGGCGCGGCTGGTTGGGGTTCGCCTCAATCTTGCCGAGTTCTATTTCGTTTATCGTAGAGCTTCCCTGCGGGCGCACGTCGTCCGTTGAAATCAGGGCGTCAAGCCCGCGTCCCAGTGCGCTGTATCTCTTGTGTACTCCCATTTGTCTTTTATGATGCGGTTTTTATTTGTTTGTCTGCTCGTTCTTGTTGATGATTTCCTTTGCCAGCGCCAGGTGGTTCTTGCTTCCGGTTGAGTCAGCGTCGTAGAGCACCACGGGCAGACCGTGGCTCGGCGCCTCGCTGAGTTTCACGTTGCGCTGGATGACTGTCTTGAACACGAGTTCCTGGAAATGCCTCTTCACCTCGTAGTAAATCTGGTTGGCGAGCCTCAGTCGGCTGTCATACATCGTGAGCAGGAAACCCTCGATTTCGAGTTTCGGGTTGAGCTTGCTTTTGATGATTTTTATGGTGTTGAGCAGTTTGCTTATTCCCTCAAGGGCGAAATATTCGCATTGCACGGGTATGATTACAGAGTCGGCTGCCGTCAGCGCGTTCACGGTGATGAGGCCCAGCGATGGCGAGCAGTCTATCAGGATGTAGTCGTAGTCGTCGCAGATAGGCTGCAGGAGTTTCTTTATCACCTGTTCGCGGTGGTCGATGTTGAGCATTTCGATTTCCGCGCCCACCAGGTCGATGTGGCTTGGTATGATGTCCAGTCCCTCGATGTCGGTGGTGTACACGGCGTCCCTCACGTCGGCGTGGTCGATGATGCACTCGTAGAGCGAGCAGTCCACGTCCTTTGCGTTCACTCCGAGTCCGCTTGAGGCGTTGGCCTGCGGGTCGGCGTCAATCACGAGCACCTTCTTTTCGAGCGTGGCGAGCGACGCCGACAGGTTGATGGTGGACGTTGTCTTGCCCACGCCGCCTTTCTGGTTTGCCAATGCAATGATTTTTCCCATTTTCCCTTTCTGTTAATAGGTCTTCCGCGGCAACGTGGCTGTGTTCCGGCGCGCCGTTGCCGCTTTTTATTCTGCAAAGATACATATTATTATGTGATTAAAGGCTGAATTAAACCTTTTTTCGTAATTTTGCAGCCAAAAGTGATTGAATTTATGAAAAATAAAAGACCGTTAATACTGATTTCCAACGACGACGGCTATGCCGCCAAGGGTATTGAGAGTCTTGTGGAATACGTCAAGGGTTTCGGCGACGTGGTGGTGTGCGCCCCCGAGTCGGCGCGCTCCGGCTTCTCGTGCGCCTTCTCCTCCGAACTGCCCCTGCGCCTCAGGCTGCGCCGCGCCGAGGGTCGGCTCCAGGTGTGGTCGTGCAACGGCACCCCGGTGGACTGCGTTAAGATTGCCATCGACCAGCTCTGCGACCGCGTGCCTAACATCGTGATAAGCGGCATCAACCACGGCGACAACGCCTCGGTGAACACCCATTACAGCGGCACGATGGGCGTGGCGCGCGAGGGCTGCATGAAGGGCATCCCATCGGTGGCTTTCTCCCTGTGCAACTACGCCGCCGACGCGGATTTCAGCGCGACGGAGCGTCTCGTTAAGATCATCGTGGGCAGGGTGCTCGAAGAGGGTCTGCCCAAGAACGTGTGCCTCAACGTGAACTTCCCCGACGCCGACACTTACGAGGGCGTGCGCGTCTGCCGTATGTGCAACGGCGTGTGGGAGAAGGAACTCGTGAAAGAGCATCATCCGCGCGGCTATGACTACTACTGGATGGTGGGGCAGTTCCGTGACACCGAACCCGACGACGGGGCCACCGACGAGTGGGCGATCGCCAACGGCTACGTGGCGATAACCCCGACCACAATCGACGTCACCGCCTACGAGGCTATGGAGAGGATAAAGAACTGGGAACTCTGAAATTACGAATAAATGAAATACTACATCATCGCCGGCGAGGCGAGCGGCGACCTCCACGCGTCGCACCTGATGCGCGCCTTGAAAGAACGCGACGCCGCCGCCGATTTCCGTTTCTTCGGCGGAGACCTCATGGCTGCCGTGGGCGGAACGCGCGTGCGGCATTACCGCGAACTCGCCTACATGGGCTTCATCCCCGTGCTGCTGCATCTGCGCACTATCTTCCGCAACATCGCCTTCTGCAAGAAAGACATCGTGGCGTACGCCCCCGACGTGGTTATTCTTGTGGACTATCCCGGCTTCAACCTCGGCATAGCGGAGTTCGTACACGCCAAGACCCGCATCCCCGTGTTCTATTATATCTCCCCTAAGATTTGGGCGTGGAAGGAATACAGGATAAAGAACATCCGCCGCAGTGTGGACGAACTGTTCTCTATCCTTCCCTTCGAGGTGGATTTCTTCGAGGGGAAACACGGCTATCCGATACACTACGTGGGCAACCCCACCGCCGGCGAGGTGCGCGGGTTCCGCCGTGGATATGCCGAAACGGAACAGGAGTTCCTGCGCCGCAACGGTCTCGACAGCCGTCCCGTTATCGCCCTTCTCGCCGGAAGCCGCCGGCAGGAGATAAAAGACAATCTGCCCTATATGCTCAGGGCGGCGCACCGCGTATCGCGCGGCGAATACCAGCTCGTCGTGGCCGGCGCGCCGGGCATCGAGAAGGCATACTACAAGAAATACCTCGACGGCGACGCGTCAATCGTGTTCAACCAGACCTACGAACTGCTTTCCCATTCCCGTTCGGCATTGGTAACGAGCGGTACGGCGACCCTCGAAACGGCTCTCTTCGGCGTGCCTCAGGTGGTGTGCTACAAGACACCCATCCCCAAGGTCATCGCCTTTCTGCGCCGCCACCTCATCAAGGTGAAATACATCTCCCTTGTGAACCTCATCGCCGACCGCCCCGTTGTAGCCGAACTCGTCGCCGACACCTTCACCGACGACAACATCGCCAACGAACTCGCCGCAGTGACAGCCGACGGCGCGCCCCGCGACGCGATGCTTCAAGGCTACGCCGAAGTGAAATCAATCCTCGGCGACAAAGACGCCGCCGACAACGCCGCGCAAGAAATGCTCGAAATCTTGGGCAGATAGGTCTCAGCATTGATTAGCGTCTGATAGTCTGATGGTCTGATTAGTCTGAGTTGTCCGAGCCGTCCGAGTAGTCCCCCTTTTAAAAAGAATGTCATGCCCCCCGAAGAAATATCCTCCCGCCTCCTCCACAAGGGTGTCAAGCCCACCTCCAACCGCATCCTCGTCTACAAGACCCTGCTCGACCTCTCCCGTCCTGCCACCCTCGCCGACATCGAGGCGTGTCAGCTGCAAATGGACAAGTCGAGCATCTTCCGCGTGCTCACCCTTTTCCACGCCCACGACGTGGTACACTCTTTCGAGGACGGCAGGGGGGTGCTCAACTACGAGCTATGCCACAGCAGCGGCGAGTGCAGCCGCCACGACAGCCACGTGCATTTCTACTGCGAGACGTGCCGCCGCTCGTTCTGCCTCGACAATGTTCACGTGGACGGCATCCCCCTGCCCGAAGGCTTCCTCGCCCGCTCTTTCTCTTTTGTGGTAAAGGGGGAATGTCCTGAGTGCAGGAAGAAGAACGGCCGTTAAGCTATGCTTTCCC
>CAVHWJ010000004.1:13998-15784 GCA_963639565.1 uncultured Prevotella sp.
TTCCGTTAAATCTTTGTCTTAAAATTAAAAAACTTTTAGATAAGTTTTGTCCGTTGTTTGAATTATTCTTATATTTGCACCCAATCAAACTATAACCCCGGTCCCTATCGACTGTGGAAATGCACAAACAAAGGATGCGCCGCAAGTGTGCCGCGAGCAGAAACCGCTGCATTGGCGCGCCCCAGAATGATGCTACTAACTAATAATCAAAACCTATATTTATGCATTTACAAATCAGAAGAGCCTTGACGGCTTCCGTTTTGCCTATGATTTGCCTCACGGCGTTCGCCCAGAAGACAGTCACGGGTACAGTGAAGGATGCAAAGGGAGAACCGCTGATTGGTGTCACCGTGTTTGTTGATGGCAAACCGGGTTCTATCACCGACATCGACGGTAATTTCACCATTCCAAACGCCTCCCCTTCATCTAAGGTAAAGGTTTCCTATATCGGTTACAAGGACCAGACCATAACATTGGGAAATTCTTCAACAGTGAACATCACTCTGCAGGAGGACAACGCACAGCTCGACGAAGTGGTGGTTGTGGGCTACGGCACGATGAAGAAGACAGACCTCACGGGTTCCGTTTCTTCTATCGGCACTGAAAAGCTCAACGCCAAGGGCGCGCCCTCAGTGCTCGGCAACCTCCAGGGTTCCACCCCGGGTGTGAGCATCACGCAGAGCACAGGACGTACCAACGGCGACTTCAACATCG
This sequence comes from uncultured Prevotella sp., assembly GCA_963639565.1. GTDB lineage: Bacteria > Bacteroidota > Bacteroidia > Bacteroidales > Bacteroidaceae > Prevotella. The sequence goes on from CAVHWJ010000004.1 coordinate 14,713, forward strand.
AAATCCGCGGTAAGTCTTCTACCAACTCCGACACGAAGCCTTTGTATGTTGTCGATGGCGTTATCTGCGACGACATCCAGTTCCTCAACTCTCAGGACATCGAGCGCATCGACGTGCTGAAAGACGCTTCTTCTACCGCCATCTACGGTTCGCGCGCCACTGCCGGTGTCGTTATGGTTACGACAAAGAGCGGCTCTAACGTGAACAAGACAAAGCTCACCAAACCGACTATCAGCTACGACGGCTACTATGGTGTGACAAAGGTGGCACGCGACCCTGAGTTTATGAGCGGACAGCAGTTCATGGATTTCCGTTTCGCCAAGTTCCTCATGTTCACCGAGACTGACAGGGCTGCGCGCAACGACTTCTATATGCCGGGCGGCACGGGATCTTCCACAATCGCCCAGGCTCTCCTCTTGAAGAACACCGCCGACGCCAATTCCGGCTACCTGATGAAGGAAATGCTCGCCAACGGACAAACGTATGACTGGCCAAGCCTCGTTACCCAGACAGGACGCAGCCAGAACCACTACCTCGCCGTGAGCGGCTCCAAGGAGGGCATCACATATCATTTCGGCGTGGGCTACGACGGAAACGAGGGTGTCTACAAAGGCGACAAGCAGAACAAGCTGAATTTCAAGGGTTCTGTTGATGCAAAGATTAACAAGGTTGTCAGCGCGGGATTCAGCATGAACGCCGCTTATATCGACAACGAATACGCCAACGACGATGCCGTTAAGGTGGCTTACCGCATGACGCCGTTCTCTATCCCTTACGACGCCAACGGCAACATCAACCACCTCCCGGGCAACAAGAACGTGCTCGGCACTAACGACCACCAGTTCTCCGATAACGTCAATCCGCTCGACTTGATGAAGAACACATACAAGCAGCGCGAGACATGGAGACTTCTCGGTAACATCTACATCCAGTTGAACCTGATGAAGGGTCTTACTTTCAAGACCACCTTCTCTCCGTCTTACACTTCTTACCGTCAGGGTTACGTTGAGGGTTACGAGAACCCGAACATCCCGGGCAAGACTTACGCCGACAAGGATATGTCTTCTTCGGC
>CAVHWJ010000004.1:16088-18149 GCA_963639565.1 uncultured Prevotella sp.
CGTTGGGACGGCAGTTCCAAGTTCGCCGACGGTCACCGCTGGGGATGCTTCCCGTCAGTGGCTGTGGCATGGCGCGCTTCCGAGGAGGCTTTCCTCAAGAACGTGGACTGGCTGAGCAACTTGAAGGTTCGTCTGAGCTACGGTGTGACAGGTAACAACGACGGTATCGGCAACTACGCCACACAGCAGACCGTTTCAGGCCCTGTTTACTATCCGTTCGGCGCTACGACTTACTCCGGCTACTATCCTTCGGGTGTGATAGACAAGCTCCTCACATGGGAGACCTCTAAGGAAATCAACTTCGGTATCGACTTCGGCTTCCTGAAGAACAGGATCAACGGTTCTATCGACGTTTACCAGAAGAAGTCCACCGACCTGCTCTTCGACGTTGAGCTTCCTCTCGTTTCGGGCGGCGGCAAGATGACAACCAACGTGGGTAGCGTGAAGAACACCGGTGTCGAGGTTTCTTTGAACACGGTGAACATCGACACCAAGGACTGGAACTGGACCACATCGTTCACATTCGCCCACAACAAGAACAAGGTTGTGGAAATCAACGGTACGGGTCAGGACCTTCCGTCAAGCAGCCTCTTCGTGGGACAGCCCGTGAACAACGTTTACGACTATAACTGGACGGGCATCGTTTCAGACCGCAACATGGTGGTTCCCGACAACCAGATCGCAAAGGACAAGGGCTTCACTCCGGGTCAGACGGTTAAGGAATACGACTACTACTACAAGTGCTACGGCTGGTCTGAGGGTTCTCCTAAGATTGAGGACCGCAACGGCGACGGCACTATCAACGAGGAAGACAAGTACGTGTGGAGCGCAGATCCAGCGTGGACAGGTAGCTTGACATCTAACCTCTCTTGGAAGAACTGGGATTTCTCATTCTCTCTCTACACCAAGCAGAACTACAAGGTGAGGTCTGCGTTCATGTCGGAGAACATCTCTTACTCCCGCGCAAAGCAGGGTCTGGCTGTTGATTACTACATCCCGGCCGGTACGATTATCTCCTGCGACGGCGTTAATGCCGACGGTACTTACGTGAACCCCGTGTTCCAGGAGTACACTCACTACGGAGAATATCCTATGGCTGCCGTGAACAACGGTATCGACGGTTCCAAGTCTTACTGGGACACAGCTAAGGAAATCGTGGACGCTTCGTTCGTGAAGGTTAAGAACATCACATTGGGCTACACCTTCCCGAAGAAATGGCTCACTCCGTGGGGATGCCAGTATCTCAGACTCTATGCGACAGTTACTAACCCGTTCGTGTTCACAAAGTACAAGGGCTTCGATCCTGAGTGGGCAAGCGCGTCTCTGAAAAACGACGGTCCGAGCACGGTGACTTACCAGATCGGTGCAAGCATTAAGTTCTAAACCATTAATCAGTTAATACAATGAACAAATATATTTATAAATCATTTGCTGCTTTCTTGGCGTTAGGCCTTACGATGTCAAGCTGCAGCGATTTCCTTGACGCAAAGAACAAGAGTGCCGGGGGAAACGACTCCGACTCTTATTTCGGCAATGACCCTACCGCTTTGCTGAACACTTCGTATCAGGAGCTGACGAGCCTCGTCACCGTGATCGACATGAACGAGCAGGGCACGGATATGTTCCTCAACACCCGCGGCCACGCCGGCGGCGAGTTCAACGAATACACGCTCACTCCGGAGAACAGCACCGTGAAGAGCTACTATTCAAACGCATACAAGATGATCAACCACGCCAACGGCGTGCTTGAATATGCCCAGGCCACAAGCTCTGAGGCTTATCAGGCAAGGTTCCTCCGCTGCTACGGTTACTATCTGCTCTCGCAGCAGTTCGGCGCGGTGCCGTATATCACCAAGTATATCAACAGCGCGGAGCGCAGCTACCCGAGGACTGACCTCGCCGAGCTTTACACGAAGAACATCGAGGACCTGGAGGACTTGTACAACAACTCCACTCTCGACGACGCTTCTCACGACGGCCACGCCAGCAAGCAGGCTGTAGCCGCTCTGCTCGCCAAGTATTACCTCGCCGAGGGCTGGGACGTGAACACCACGCTCAACA
>CAVHWJ010000004.1:18406-26349 GCA_963639565.1 uncultured Prevotella sp.
ATCAAGTACACCGGCAGCGACAACCAGCCTACCGCAAAGATGATTTGCCTCTACGAGAAGGGCGACACCCGTTACGAGGGCACTTTCATGACCACTTACTATAACAGTGAGAAGGACGGTACGGCGGCTGCCGAGTGGGGCGACAACGGCTATTACGCTTACTACAACCTCGACGCCAACAAGCTGGCCACTCAGCCTATCGCGTTCAGGTTCTATCCCTACTACGTGACGCAGGCTGAGGTTGAGGCTGACTTGACTGCTCACAAGAGCCAGTACGCCAAGTACACCAACATGGCGGTGAAATCTCCTCAGGCAGTAAGGCTCGACGACGCAGGCGACGTTCTCGTCTACAAGTTCAAGGACGACGGCTCGTTCACGATGTCTAAGACTACCTACAAGACTTACATCGAGGACCTCAACTCTTTCGGCAGCGTGAAGAAGTATGACGACCCGAAGTCTGACCAGCTCACCAAGAGCAACGACTACCGCGACATCGTGGTGTTCCACGTCAGCGACATGTATCTCGTGGCTGCCGAGGCTTACCTCATGGCAGACCAGAAGGATAAGTCTCTCGAAAAGCTCAACAAGGTGCGCGAGCGTGCCGGCGTGGCTGATGTTAGCTCTTTCGCAAGCTACACACCGCAGTACACCACAACGTCTTCTTACACCTTCAAGGACATCGACCTGATCCTCGACGAGAGGGCGCGCGAGCTTTACGGCGAGCAGCAGCGTTGGGTGGACCTGCGCCGCACAAAGCAGCTCGTCCGTTACAACGTGGAGTTCAACGGCTACATCACAAGTGCTTCGCAGATGGCAAACGCCAAGGGTGAGTACAAGTGGCTCCGTCCTATTCCCGCCAACGAAATCTCTTCTAACGAGGGAATCAGCACAGAAAATCAGAACCCTGGTTATTAATCCGTAAAACTTGAATTAAGATGAAAAAGATAATTTTTGGAATGTTGTTCATCCTCGCGTGCGGAGTTTCCTTCACGGGTTGCTCCAAGAGTGATGACGGACAGAAGAAGCATGCTACGGCTCCCGAGACGGCTTCTGCCGGCACCTACGCCGGAACTTGGTCTAAGCAACTTTCAGGAAGCGAAGATGTGACCACGGGCGAGGGAACTCTGGTTCTCGCCCCGGCTACCGATGCCGACGGCAATGCGGTGGCTTATGCCACAAACGTCACTGTGGCAAGCACTATGCTGGGTCTCAACAAGACGAGCATCGCCAACATCGTTTGGGTGAACGACGACTTCACGTTCTCTAACCCTCTCGCCACTAACGGCTTCGGAAGCAAGTTCACTGGCCGCGTTCTTTCCGACGGTTCAGCGACGATTTCGTTCACCATTACCGAGAAGCAGGGCCGCAAGACATTTAACTATGTCTATTCTTTCACAGGAAACAAACAGTAAATAATTAACCAATGGTGTGGTGGAGTTCCGCTCCGCCACACCTTAAACATTAACATTAAAACAAATAATTATGAAAAAGAGTTTACTTTTTGCCGCACTCCTTATGGGTGCTATGAGCGTTAATGCACAGGAGTATTGCAAGGCTGATCCTGACGCTGCCGGTCTTTCATCTGACGCTGCTGTTGCCGTTACCGCTGGTACCGTGCTCGGTTCTTCTGCAAATGTTACTATGACCGCTGCTTACGATGACAGCTACAAGGCTGTTTCTATTCCTTTCAGCGGTTCTGCTGACGGCAAATACGACAGGATTGTTGTGAACGGTGATGAGTATGAGATTGGTACCGGTGTTACAGGTAACACTAACCCTTCTGGTCAGTCTCTTGCTGACAAAGCTTCTACTCCTCCTACCGCAGGTGCTGTTATCAATTTCAACGTTAAGGCAGACGGTTTCCTGACAGTTATCGGAAAGATGTCTTCTAACAAGGAGTATTATGTATGGGAAGGCGACGCAAATTCTGCAGAGCCTGTCGCTTACAACTTCGCTATGGACTGGTCAGCAGCCGGTCTTGCTGAACATCCTACTCTTGCTTACAACATTCCTGGTAACGATATGGGATACGTTAATTTCAGTGCTTCAAACATCTCTACTTATCTGAACGGAACTAAGTTCTTCTGGCCTGAGCAGATTGTTCTCGGTGCAGAGTCAGCAGTTAAGAAGAACGGTGTTGGTGTCATCACTTTCCCTGTTTACAAAGAAGCAGAAAACTACCTCGTTCAGGCTGCCGGCTCCAAGCTTTCCACTTGCGGTGCTGTCTTCACGACTGAGGCTCCCACTTCTGTAACTCTGAAGTGCTCTACCGGCGCTATCGCTGACGTTACTCTCTTCGGTCAGCCCGCAGGTATCGAGAACGCAGTTGCTGAGAAGTCTGACGTAAACGCTCCCGTTTACAACCTCGCCGGCCAGCGCGTGAACAACAGCTTCAAGGGTATCGCTATCCAGAACGGCAAGAAGTTCATCAAGTAATACCATACTGGTTTCCTACTAAAAAAAGGCAAGCTCACCAACGAGCTTGCCTTTTTTAGTATTAGTATTTCTCTGTTCTCTCAGTCCTCTCAGACCTCTCAGCCTCCTCCGACAACTCTGAGTAGTCTGAGCCGTCTGAGTGTTCCAAGACGTCCGAGACGTCCTCCCCTCTACGTCAGCGCTGATTTTCATTATTACTTTTTTGCTCACCTGTTTGTTGATATAGAATAAAGTCATTAATTTTGCGTTATGAATATACAATTCGACAAGGATTATCTTTATGACTTGTATTTTAGCGGCAAGACCAAAGACAAGAAACACAGGTTCCAGCCGGAGGTGATAAAGAGTTACCAAAAAGCCGTCGGTATGCTTGCCCATGCAAAGTGTATAGAGGAACTGTTCCCGATAAAATCCTTGAATTATGAAATTCTGTCAGGCGATAAAAAAGGGATTTCTTCTGTGCGTTGCGGCAGACAATACCGGTTGGAGTTCATTGTCGCTGATGACGGCTGTGACATGACGGTAAAGTTTTGTCGTTTGTTGGATATAAGTAACCATTATAAATGATATTGAGGATATGGACAAGAATAAAATTTATGCTTTGGACGATTTAGTACCTTCAGAACCGATACATCCCGGGGAGATAATAAAGGATGAGCTTGAAGCGCGCGGTATGTCGCAGAGCCGCTTTGCGGAACTGATAGGGTGTTCTTACTCTGTATTGAATGAAATGCTGAACGGAAAGCGTCCCTTAACGGCAGATTATGCCTTGCGTATTGAGGCGGCTCTTGGCATCAAGGCGTATATGCTGGTAAATATGCAGAGCCAGTATAATTTGCAAGTCGCCCGTAGGGACAATAAGATGAACACTTTGCTCAACAGGATTAGAAGTGCCGCCGCAATGCTTTAGTTATACGAGCTACGTCAAATAATCAAACTGCTTCTTCATCGCCTGAAGCTCGTCGCGCAGGGAGATTAGCAGTTCCATGGCCTTGGCGTTGCTGTCCACGTTCTCCTTGTTCTCTTTCAGCATCTTGCGCGCGGCGGCAAGCTTGAAACCGCGCACCTTCACGAGGTTATAGACCACGCGGATGTTCTCGATGTCCTCCTCAGTGTACTGGCGGATGTTGTTGCCTGTTGTCTTGGGCTTTATCGCCGGTATCTCCTTCTCCCAAAAGCGCAGCATGCTCTCAGACACGCCGAGCGTCTGCGCCACCTCCTTTATCGAGTAGTATAGTTTCAGTTTCTTCTCCGTATTCAGTGCCATAAGCGGGAAATCCTTGGTTTCTTGCAGATGCAAAGATACGTTTTTTATTTCATTCAATTTGGCTGTTAATCATATTTTTTTTAATTTTGCCCACTAATATAAACTCTTACGGGAAAATCAGAAAACATATACATACAATGATGACAGCTAACGAAATCCGTGACTCGTTCAAGAAATTCTTTGAGTCGAAAGGACACACAATCGTGCCGTCAGCGCCAATGGTCATTAAGGACGACCCGACGCTGATGTTCACTAATGCGGGTATGAACCAATGGAAGGACATTATCCTCGGCACACGCGAGCCGGAACCGCGCCGCCGTGCCGACACACAGAAATGCCTGCGTGTCAGCGGAAAGCACAACGACCTCGAAGAGGTGGGACACGATACCTACCACCACACCATGTTTGAGATGCTCGGCAACTGGAGCTTCGGCGACTATTTCAAGGAGGGAGCTATCGACTATGCGTGGGAGTATCTCGTGGACGTGCTGAAAATCGACCCGAAAGACCTCTACGTTACCGTATTCGAGGGTTCTGAGGAAGAAGGCCTGAAGCGCGACGACGAGGCTGCCGGATATTGGCTCAAGCACGTGCCGGCCGACCATATCATCAACGGCAACAAGCACGACAATTTCTGGGAAATGGGCGACACGGGTCCCTGCGGCCCCTGCTCGGAGATACATATCGACTCGCGCACCGACGAGGAAAAGGCAAAGGTGCCGGGACGCGAACTCGTGAACAAGGACGACCCGCAGGTTATCGAAATCTGGAATATCGTGTTCATGCAGTTCAACCGCAAGGCCGACGGCAGTCTCGAACCGCTGCCGATGCACGTCATCGACACCGGCATGGGCTTCGAACGCCTCGTGCGCACGCTGCAGGGCAAACACTCCAACTACGACACCGACATCTTCCAGCCTATAATAAAGGAAATTTCAAACCTCTCCGGGCTTAACTACGTCGACAAGGAGGAGGTGGACGTGGCGATGCGCGTGGTGGCAGACCATCTGCGCGCCGTGTCGTTCAGCATCGCCGACGGACAGCTCCCGAGCAACGCCAAGGCCGGCTACGTGATACGCCGAATACTGCGCCGCGCCGTGCGTTACGCCTACACGTTCCTCAACCAGAAGGAGTCGTTCCTCTATAAGCTCGTTCCCGTTCTGGTGGGCGAGATGGGACACGCCTTCCCCGAGATTGAGGCGCAGCGCGAACTCATCACTAAGGTTATCAAGGAGGAGGAGGAGTCGTTCCTGCGCACCCTCTCCAACGGCATCAATATGCTCGCCGCCGCAATCGACGAGGTGAAGGCGGAGGGCAAGACGGAACTCGACGGCAGCAAGGCTTTCCGCCTGTTCGACACCTACGGCTTCCCCCTTGACCTAACGGAACTCATCTGCCGCGAGAGCGGCATCACCGTGGACGAGAAGCAGTTTGAGGCTGACATGCAGCAGCAGAAGGAGCGCGCGCGCAACGCCGCCGCCGTGGAGAACGGCGACTGGATTGAGGTGCGCCTCGGCGAACAGCAGTTCGTGGGCTACGACTATACTGAATACGAGTGCCACATTCTGCGCTACCGCAAGGTGACGCAGAAGAAGATGTCATACTACGAACTCGTGCTCGACAACACGCCGTTCTACGGCGAGATGGGCGGTCAGGTGGGCGACACCGGCGTTCTCGTGAGCGAGGACGAGACGGTGGACATCACCGACACGAAGCGCGAGAACAACCAGTCCGTGCATATCGTGAAGGCTCTGCCAAAGAACGTGGAGGCTGACTTCATGGCTTGCGTGGACACCGACAAGCGCGCGGCGAGCGCGGCTAACCACACTGCCACCCACCTTCTCGACTACGCCCTGAAACAGGTGCTGGGCGACCACGTGGAGCAGAAGGGTTCGTTCGTCTCTCCCGACACGCTGCGCTTTGACTTCTCGCATTTCCAGAAGGTAACTGACGAGGAACTGCGACAGGTGGAGCGCATGGTGAACGACATGATCCGTCAGGACATTCCGCTCCAGGACCACCGCGGCGTGCCTATCGACGAGGCTAAGAAGCTCGGAGCCATTGCCCTCTTCGGCGAGAAATACGGCGACAAGGTGCGCGTGGTGCAGTTCGGTCCCAGCGTGGAGTTCTGCGGCGGTATTCACGCCAAGAGCACGGGCCGCATCGGTATGGTGAAGATTGTATCTGAGAGCAGCGTGGCTGCCGGCATCCGCCGTATCGAGGCGAAGACGGGGGCTGAGTGCGAGCAGATGATGTATGACCTTGAGGACAGCGTGAAGGCTATCCAGAGCCTGTTCCACAACGCGAAGGACTTGCAGGCCGTCATCGGCAAGTATATCGAGGAGCACGAGGCGATGAAGAAGAGCATTGAGAAATTCCAGGCGGAGGCCGTGGAGCGCGCCAAGGAGCGTCTGCTCGGCAAGGCGCGCGAGGTGAACGGCGTGAAGGTCATCACCGCCGTGCTGCCCATTGCCCCCGATGCAGCCAAGGACCTCGCTTTCAAACTGCGTGCCGCCGAACCGGCGAATATGCTCTGCGTTATCGGCAGCAAGCACGAGGACAAGCCTCTGCTCACCGTAATGGCTACCGACGACCTCGTTCAAGACCACGGTTTCAACGCCGGCAAGCTCATCCGCGAGGCTGCCAAACTGATACAGGGCGGCGGTGGCGGTCAGCCCCATTTCGCAACGGCCGGCGGCAAGAACGCTGACGGACTTTCCGCTGCCGTGGACAAGATCGTGGAGTTGGCTCAGTTGTAAAAACGATTGGACTTTATAAAGACAAAGCGCAAAGTTATTTCGGTAACTTTGCGCTTTAGTTTTGCTGTCAAGCGGCATCCTGCGGATTTGCCGTATCAGGCCGTGGTTTTATTTCCGGTAGTAAGCCTTGATGCCGTTCTTGAATTTCAGTTGCAGACTGTCCTTCATCATCAGCACGATGTCCACGGTGTCCCTTGCCGGGCGCGCCTTCTTGCGTCTGCGGCGGCCAATCTCCACCGTACCCTCGGTGAGCACCAGTTTGCCGTTGAGGATGTTCCACTCCTTATAGTATTTCACTTGTGGGTATTCCACCGGGTTGTCCTCCGTGGAGGTGTTCGCCCCTAAGTGCATCCCCACGGGTTCCATGGTGTTGTTCTTCTTTATATTGAAACCCTGTTCAATCGGCACCATAAGGGCTTTCATCATCGAGTCGCGCTCCGGGTCGGGCTTTGGGGCTGCCATCGGCTTGCCGCCCATGGGGGCGTGCTTGCGCATCTTGGGCATGGAGAGATACACCCACGTGCCTTTCAGCTCTTCCAGGTCAATCACCATGTCGGCTTTCTTCTTGTTCTCCTTGTTCACCACCACGGCCAGCATATCGCCTATCTTCGGTTTGCCGAACACCTTGCGGTTGCGCATCGCGCTGATGACGTTGAATGTCACGGGGTCGCTGTCGTCCGACGGCAGCACCACAATAACCGAGTCCGTGCATCCCTCACAGGCGAGTCCGTAGAACGTGGAGTCGCCGTTCAGCCTCACCTCCGTCACGGCCTTGCCCTTGCCTTTGTCCTGTCCCTTGTTGCCGCCGCATCCCGCGAAGGCCAATGCCGCGATAACGGCAAGCGGTAATAGTTTCCTTATCTTCATGTATGTCGTTTAACGTTGTTGATTTTCATGCTTCCGCAATTCCATGACACAAAATTACTCTTTCTTTTCTGAATGACAAAATTTTCCGTATATTTGCATCATAAATAGATTTATGCCATGGCAAGAAAACTTTACCCGATAGGAATACAGACGTTCGAACGCATCCGCAAGGAGGACAATTTCTATGTGGACAAGACGGAATACGTCTACCGCATGACGCATACCGACGGCACGTATTTCTTCCTCAGCCGTCCGCGCCGTTTCGGCAAGTCGCTGCTCGTTTCCACTTTCCAGAGTTATTTCGAGGGGAAGAAGGAACTGTTCGAGGGGCTTGCAATCGAGAAACTTGAGAAGGAGTGGACGGAATACCCTGTGCTGCATTTCAGCTTGGCCAGCGGCAAACACATGGAGAAGGATGCGTTGGAGAGATACTTGCTCTTTATCTTGGAGTGTAACGAGAGAAAGTTTGGAGTTGTTTGCGATTCGCAAGACCCTAACGTGCGTCTTCTTAACTTGATTACGACTGTCTACAAGCAGACTGGTAAACAGGTTGTGATTCTCATTGACGAATATGACGCCCCCTTGCTCGACGTGGCGCACGAGGACGAGAAACT
>CAVHWJ010000005.1:0-24582 GCA_963639565.1 uncultured Prevotella sp.
TCTTTTTTTTGTCGCCAGCCTGGCAATAACCATGGCTGGAAGCGCGAGCGCCCAAGTGAAGCTGCGCGCGGACAACATCGACGAGGTGATCGGCGAGATGACGCTTGAGGAGAAGTGCCACCTGCTGCTGGGATGCGGCATGCACTTCAACGACGACGCCAAATTCCCCGGCACGGCGGGCAGCACATACGCCATACCGCGCCTGGGCATACCTGCCATCTACTGCGCCGACAGCCAGCAGGGCTTGCGCATGGCAGAGACGCGCCCCTGGGATCACCACGAGTACATCACCACCGACTTCCCCGCCACGATGACCATCGCCTCCACATGGGACAGGGCATAGGCAACGAGGTCAAGGTCTTCGGCCTCGACTGGATACTCGCCCCGTCGATGACCGCCGGCAACGAGATGATGCAGCCAGGACAGGACAGGCAATATAAGGCGATACACGAGGCGGCGAAGAGAGGCAAGCTCTCGATGGACATCCTCAACCGCAACGTGCGCCGCGTGCTGGAGCTGATAGTGAAGAGCAACTCGTTCAAAGGCTACCAATACACCAGCGAGCCAGACCTCAAGGCCCACGCGAAGGTGGAGGCAGAGACCGCCGCGAAGGTGGGCAAGTATCAGCAAAAGGTGCACAACCTGCTGCGCCCGCAAGTGAAGCTCAACCTGCTGAAGAGGAAATAAGGCCGAAAGCCTCGCCCCTCCACGCCAAATGAGGGGGAGCACTGAGATTAAAACGAGAGGATGCGCCTGTCTTGGCGCATCCTCTTGTTGTGTCTTAATAATATTCAAATGTTTCTGCATGACGAAGAACGGCTGCAATTATGTCTGCCAAGGGAGACGATGGCTTAATATAATCGGGAAATGACCTTTCCTCCATGTTGTCAATGTCTGCAGATTTGTATCTTGCGTAATAAGCATCCAATGTCTTGCCACTGTCGTCTGTCCACTCCCTGAATGTGCATTTGCTCCCAAGAACACAGCTGGCAGCTAAAGACGCAGAACTAAAAAACCAATCATTCTTTTGGGTTAGAACGCCGTTGCTATGCTGATAATCAGTTGAGAACCTCATCCTGGTATGTGGTGGAAAAAGGCGGACTAAAGACGCGAGATAGTCACTATGGCTGAAGAACGTCCCTTTCAGAACGATAAACCGAGAGTCGTTGGGGTTAAAATATCCCGCGGCATAGGTTGCCAATTCGTGCTTGACATATCGCCTGATGTAAAATATCCTATAGCCTTTAGACTGGGCTTCGTCCACTATCTTTGCCCGCTCGATTTCCTCGTTCGAAAGAAGCGTGACGCCTTCAAACGGGAGCGACTTGCTGAAGTTGAACACTCTCCTTGAGTCGATAATAAGTTGGCGCAGAGATTTGTAATCTTCGTCGTCAGGACCGAAAATGTTCTCGCGCGTCTCTTTCCCGAAAACCTTCTCGTATTCCTCATTGATGTCAAATGCGTCTGCCATGTTCATCTCTTTCCTTTCAAGTTCTCCATCTTTTCCTTCGTCACGTCGATGTTTCCGATTACAGGCACGATATTGACAAGGAACCTTTGGTTTTTCTCCTCTTCCTCCATCCAATTCCTCAAATACTCTGCGTTGTCAGGATATAGCAGATGCAGGGAATCTTCATTGACCTTGATGCGAGGCTTTCCTGCCTCTCCGCTGCCGGAGATAAGCAGTTCGCATCTTGGCATCTTGTCAAAGTCGATGCCATGCTCTATCCAGTACTTGTTCAGGAATTGCGCCCTAAGGTATGACAGGGTGTAATTGTTTCTCCAGTCGCCTTCGTTGAATGGAATCTTTGAGGACTGGCCCTCAATTACAATCAAGAACTTGATGTTCTTCTTGAGACTGTCGGGTATTGACTTTTCCAGCTTGTTGATCTTTGCCATAATGGTGTAGCCGTCGGCTTTTACCTCGGCACGGATCTTGTCGGCCTTTGACGGATTGCTGGTGTCATCGGCCAATTTGTACATACTGTATTCCTTTGGCTGATATTTGATTTCGATGTTCATCAAATGCTTGAGATACGAGGGGTCGTATCGGAAAGCACCAGTCTGGTCGATTTCATTCACCGTAGAATAAACATTGACGATGTTCTCGTATTCGTCCACGAGAACTTGCAGCTGCTTTTCCTTCACCTTGAACCTGCTGAATGAAACAGCAAAGAGGACAAGCGTTATGGCAAACAATGTTGTCATGATGTCAACGTAACTGGGCCAAAAAGAGCCGTTGTTCTTTCCATCCATAGCCTAATTACTTTTGCTCCTTAGAGTCTGACCCCCATCCAAAGAATCCGCCTTTCTGCTTTACGACCACTTCTACTTGCTTTGTGTCGATTGCTTTCTTGACTTCCTGCACGCTGCTCCGAACAGCCTTTACCGACGCTGAAAGATCCTTGTTGTCGGAAGCAGTGGTGGCAATTTGGGAAAGCTTGGTCTCTATGTCGTTCAACTTTCGCAGATTAGAAAACTCCTGACGAACATCTTCGACGTTGAACTTCTCCTCAATTGTCTTAATGAATTCCGTGTGACGTTTTTCAAGCTCAGTGGTCTGTTCATCCAACATCTTTTCAAATCCCTGGATATGGCCCTCGATTGCGTCCTTATAGCGTCGGTTCATTTCGGTGATTACTTTCACCTGTGCCGTGTATAGGTCTTGCAGCTTGTCGTCAGCCATGTCAAGGTACTTGTCGGCGATTTTGCCTTTCTTTGAGATGCCATTGATTTGGTTGCGTATAGCATCGACAATGTCGTTGCCAAGTATCTCTCTCCTTGTGAGGGCTTGTCCTGCCTCATTGACGTTCTGCTCAAAGTCTTTGATGCGGTCAAGGATTTGGTTTACCCTGATTGCTATTTCACGCGGAATCTTCAGGTCTTCATTGTACCTGTTCTGCAAGGCAATGGCTTCTTGGGCGGCAGCAAGCATCATGCGGCGCGCCTCTTCAAATTTGTCGAGCGACATTGTGATGCAGACGAAATGGTTAGCCGCATCGACATATTTGTCAAGTCCGCGGATGAGCTCGCGGCTTTTGAGGGATGCTATCAGTTTCTTCTGCAGCTCGATGTTTTCGTTGATCTTGTCCATGTTTTTGCCCATGACCTTCACTGCGGAAGTGACGGCGCCAACATTCGTCTTGAAATCATCGCCGAATGCCTTTGTGCAGTCTGCGAACGCCTGTTTGAACCCGGCGATGACGGTAGAAAAAGCCGGCTCGAATCTGTCCACCGTGTCATGCAGTTTGCTGATGGCGGAAACAAGGCTTGCGCTCGCGGTCTTTGTCACCTCCATTTGAATGAAGTCGTAAAACTCATTCTTGTCGTCCTCTATATTCTTGCGAGCCTCGCCTGCAAAGTGGTTGTTTCTCGTGGTTAGAAACAAGCCAACCAAACTTGTTGACATAGACACAAGAACACCTGTCAGCAGGTTCTTGATGGAATTATCGGTAACGCCGCTTGCGTTGTCAAAGCCCAGGATAAAAGCCAATATGCCGATAAACACGCCGAGAAACGTGCCCATCAGTCCCAGATAAGTGGGGAACGCAAGGTGTACCGTGGACTGGTCGTAGCGCATATTGAGTTTCCTCTCCACTTTGTTGCGGATGAACTCGTAGTCGGATGTGCCTTTTGTCTTGAACAGATAATTGTTTATTTCTTTAATGAGAGCTTCCAAATCAGACCCAGGGTGTCCAACGTTGACAATCTGAGGGTAAGGGTCGCCGGCGTTATCGATTATCTGTACCGCATATGCTTCTTTCTTGGAGAAAAAGTTCTCAAATATCTTTCTGCACTTCTTAGTCTTGTTGTAGTATTTTATTTGGAAAAACAAGAATGCGAAGAAAGACACCAGCGAAATTATATTTGTCGGAGTAAGAATGGATTCCATTTTACAATTTAGTTAATGTAAATATTCTGTCTGTTATGGGAAGGAAGAATATCGAGTCGTACAAGTCCACGTCTTCCTGGTATTTTTCCTTTACCTCTTTAATATAATAGGTGTTGAGCGGAGTTTGCATATCTTCTGAAGCAGCATTGACGTACTTCGAGACATCTGTCGTGTTGTCAATGATATACTCACTCTTCAGCAGGTCAAGAACATCTTTGTAAAGAGTGCTCAACTGCCGGTACTTCCTCGTCAGAGCCTTTTGAAGCGCGGCGAAGTTCCTGTTCACGTCTCCTACGGTCTTGTAGTTTTCGGAAAGGTCGCCTTGGTAAATCCTTTCGGGCACATCCGGAGCATTAGGGTCACGGTACAGTCCTCCGTAACAAGTGGACTCCTTGCGCTCTTTCGGCAATTCGAGGTTGACATTGTGCTCGCCTCCAAATACATTCGCAAAGATGAGGTCTATTATCAGCTTCAGGACGCGGCTCTCGCTGCAGATGAAACTGTCAATGTACTTACTACCGTTACCGCTGAACACAACGGTTCGCGGGGCGGTAAGACCGTTCTCCTTGTACATACACGCCATATAGAAGAGAATAGACGTGAGGTGGTATACGAACACCGGCTTGAAATCAGTGCTCAGATACTTGCGTATGTCGCAGAAGTCTGAATTGCTCAGCCAGAAATTGATAATATCCTTGGTCGTCGTGTCATCAACGTGCTTGAAGCACTCGTTCAAGTCCTCAAGGTCTTGACGCTTGAAGCGCAATGTGTCGGCGTATTTCTTGTAGATGCCGTTTTCCTTTGTCGTGCCGTATTTGTTGAAACCATTTTCCCAAAGCACGTCGCACCCGAAATGGACTGAGTTCGCCATTTGTGGCTTGTTGTTGATAAAGTAGACGAAATCGGTTGAACCGCCGCCGATGTCAATGACAGACACTGCAGACGCATCCTTTATGTCGTTGTTGTTGTCAAAATAGTAATATGGTGCTTCCGATTCCGAGAAGCAGTTGACCTGGAAAGCCTGTATCGAGAGGATCTTTTCCGGCTCCGATGTCCATATATCATTGTATGTGGCACGTTTTGTCCCCATGAAACTCAGGGGGCGGAACCACACCAGACGCGTGCGGTCCAAGTCTCCGTTTCTCTGGAGGATGTCACACTTGATGATGAGCAACAGCTCGCGGATGAACACACGGAGCATGGCCTCGTTCTTGTCCCATTTTATGTCCGTGAGGATGTGCTGGTCGTCATTTGCCATCAGCTTCTCGTAGAAGAAAGCTATGTTGTGGTTGTCGAACAGCCTTGGCTCATCGGCACGGTTCCTTGTGCCGCACAATGCGGTGCGAATCGGGAATTTGTAGTCAGCGCCGTCGATGACGGCTGGGAGGAATTCCGTCTTTATCTTGTTCTTCGCCTTCTCGAACACGGAGTTTTCGATGCGCCTCGTAAGGGAGAACTGGCTGTCCTTCGGTTCTTCATGGAGATAGCTGACCATCGGGCGATCCATCTTGAACAGCTCCGGTTTCCTGAACAGGTCGGGCGTTCCATCGTCCTTGTTCTTGCAGCGCGACATGAACGTGTTTGACGTTCCAAGGTCAACGGCATACGTATAAGTATCGTTAGAGGGCTGGCTCTTCTCCCACACTGGGATGACGAGACCTGTATCGCCTAACACGGAAACCTCAACGACGTCGAACGAGGAATTGAACAACTCATAGAATTTCGTGCCGCTCTCAGAACTGTCCGTCTTCTGGCGGGAGCGGACTACAACGGGCAGCACGCCGTACTGCGCCCCCGTAGACGCGGGGTCCAACTCCCTTATCTGCACAAGTCCTTCCGCATTGTTTTTGAAAAACGCCAAGGATATTTGGTCGATATTGAAATTAGGAGCCTCGGGGTCTTCGTCCGCAGCCACGACAAGAATCTTGAAATAGTTGTTTTCCTGTTCCTTATAGGAAAGAATATTCGGGAAAATACCAAGGTCAAAATTCATCTTGGCTTTCTTCATTTCCACAATCCTGCCCATGCCGGCGCGGAAAGGTTCGGCGGCATACTCTTTCTGGTATTCCCTTCCGTTGTAACGCAGGAACACGGTGACTGAATTACGGTTGATGTGAACATCGGAATCTATGTCCTTGCCCTCAAACAAAGCCGTGACTTCAGGCTTGAACGGAAGAAGGAAATCGTAATCACGGTCGGCACGGTCGTTCTGATAGGTGACCGCCTTGAACCTCTCTCTTGAAATGCGGTATGGCAAACGGATGAGCGACGAGGCGAAATAGCTGTTTATGTCTATCTCGTCGGACGACTTGATGGCCAAACCGTTGATGACAAGACTATCGTTTTGGTCTGTCAGCATGTCTGTCAGCTTCAGCTTGTAGTCGATTCTTATATCGGGGTCGTTTCTGAAACTCAAGATGTATTCCTTAATGGCCTTGAAGCGTTTGTCCACCTCGTCAGAACCGAACAAGTCATTATACATGTAGTTCTTGAAATCCTGGTCGCGGTCTTCAAACATTTTTATGTCACGGAAGTACTCGCCGCCAGACTTCCTTCTGATATGCATGTGCTTGTATTTGCTGTCATGCTCGCCTCTTGCGTCTTCGTCGGCAAATATGATGCTCGCCGTGCCATCCTTCTTGGCGATGGCCTTGTCCATGTCGGGCGGAGTGACAAAGCCTGTCAGCGGCGAACTGCACGCCAGCAACTTTTCCTTTCCTTCCTCAGTGTAAATCAGGAAATAGAGCTTGTCCTCGGCAATGTCTGTTTTATAGTATTGGTCTATCGAGTTGAAAAGAACAGGCATCTGCCTTTTTATAACTGCCATGTTCTCGCGGCAGTCCCATTCGCGCAGTTCTATCTTCTCCCCTCTTTTCCATGAGTTGTTGCGATGATACTTGACATTGAATATCAGCTCGTAGACATCAAGAATGTCTGAAACGATCTGGCGATAAGCATAGCCAGCTTCTTTCTTGTTGTTGATATGCTCTTCCATTACGCGGCGGAAAGCTTCGCGCGCCACGAAGAAGCGTGCGAAAGGAGTGGGGAGCGAGTTGAGCGCGCCGCTGTTGTCCGTCTTCTGTTCCAAAACATCATCAAGATGTTCCGCCGTCAATCCCACGTCTTCGGCTATCCATTCCGAGCCTTGAATGCCACGGTCTACTATATTTAGGTCTATTCTTGCCATATTGTCAATCGTTTATCTTTTTGGTGTAACTGTCAATAGCCTCATAGGCAAACTGCAGGAAGAACCTGAACTTGTTGCTATGCTCTTTCGACTTATCCTTGTTGCTTGCCTGAATCATACGAAGGAGATAATAGGAGTCGTCTTTCGCGTCAAGCTCGATGCTCTTGATCCAACCTCCCATTTGCTTTACGTTGTCATAATGCAACGGGGCAAATGCCCGTTTGTTCTGCGCAAGTTCGGTATACCAATTGTAGTATTTGTCAGTAAAGGTCGCCAATACCTGAAATGCTGAGTCCTTGTAGAAATTATTGTCTAAGCCTCTGTTCTTTGACAACGGGAAGTGTTTCTCTGATGGCAGGCCGTTGACGAGATTTCTTAGGAGCATATAGTCGGCTACGCTCTTTACGATGTCTTTGTAGCCTTTGCCTAAAGATTTGAGATCAAGCGATTCTTCGTCTGATTCTATTGCGCGTGTCAAATATTGCTGTTTGTCCGGTCTGCCGCGCTTCAGGAAGTCAAAGAGTGCGGATGCCGCGACAAGCTCTATGAAGTTGGCTTTGTCGTCCTGTTTCTTCTCGTCATTGTCGTAGACTTGCTTAAGGCTCTTTTCTCCCACGTAATAGAGATAGTCGGATTTGACAGTCCCTTGATAGTAGGCAAGCGCGGCCTTGGTCTTGGTGTAGAAATTGGCGGAGTCGATGTCGCTGCCTGTCGTCGTCGGGTCTTTCAGTCCATAATACGGTAAAACCGTGACAGCACCCATTATCGCGTTCTTCACCGCCGGCTCGTTCTCGGCAAGGCGGATTTTCTTTTCAATGAG
The DNA here is from genome assembly GCA_963639565.1 of uncultured Prevotella sp. Classification (GTDB taxonomy): domain Bacteria; phylum Bacteroidota; class Bacteroidia; order Bacteroidales; family Bacteroidaceae; genus Prevotella. The sequence continues at coordinate 7,900 of CAVHWJ010000005.1, forward strand.
CGGAAAGCCAGACGCTCCCGTTCCTCCAAAGATGGAACTGATGATAAACACTCGGTCGTCTTTTTCGCAATGCTGCTTAAAGGAGCGGAACCAGTCTGCGCCTTCAATAATGTTGCCAAGAACCACAGTTCCCACGTTGGGGTTGCCCTTGAAACCCACAGACAGAGGGTTGTCAAGGTTCTTGGTGGCAAACAGTGTCTCCACAAGATAATTGTTCAGATCATCTGTTCCAAGACTTGCAAGATCAATATATGAGCGGAATTTTTTGTTAATGCCTGCAAACTGCTGGGTGTCATTTGTCTGGTTGTTTAATTCGTCGAGTCTAAGTATCTCTGAATTAAAGAATCCATCAAGATGATTGAGCGTGGATGTGCCGTTGTTCACTGACTTTTTGTAAATGTCCTCATAGCTGTCAATCAACGAATGCAGGTTCTTTTTCTCTTCAAGGTCGAGGTGCGGGTCAAGGATAATGGGTATTACCGTGTAGCCGTTGGTGTCCATGCCGCCGGCCATAAGCATCGTGATGCTCTTCATGACACGTATGCCCGTTCCTCCTATGCAGAAAACAAATACTTTTTTCATGTGCCTTTTAAATTAGATTTTAAACCAGCGGTAAGCGTTTGTGGGGAGCGCATTCCACCATATTAAAGACGTAATGAGATACAGGACCGACGCATAAAGAGCGTTGCCAATCGCAATCATCAGTTCAAGCCTAAATGCACCATCGAGAGTTGGCTTCGCGACAATGTATTCTAATACCAAAGTCAAAGCGAGGGTCAAAAAGAATGTCACTGCCAGGAAACCACACCAGTATCTTAGTCTGTAATGACGGCCAGGCTTGTCGTTGAACGGTTTGTAATAATACCAGGCAAGCAAAATGCCTAATATTATAAAAATAGCAATGACAATAGGCATAAAACCATCAAGGTGCCTCCAAAATGTCTTTGCCTGATTGTATAGCTGTTCGTTTTCCTGGAAAGGCTTCGTGAAGTCAGACATTGAGCCAGCTATCCATCCGTAGAATATATTGTTCATATTTTAATTTGATTTAGATACGAGTATATAGTTCGGGCTAAGCGCTTTGTTTACAACGCCGCCTTGGAAAATACCTTTCACGAAATCGATGAGGGAGTAAGACTTTGACGGGTCGTTTTCTCCTGTCGTATTGTCGAAATAATCACCGAATAGGGTGTAGTCTGTGTCCGGCAATTCCAAACTCCACTCTATGACTTCCGAATCGGTCGCCATGTCATAGACTTGCAATTTCACCTCCGCGGTGGCCTTGCGCTTCAGCTCTTTTTCCGCACCAGTTATGTCTTCAACCTTTATGTCTATGCCTCCTACTTTTACGTTAGAGCCGTATTTTGCCTTGGCTTTGAACGCTTTGGCAAAAACCGATTTGTTCGTAACTCTCCATCGGTAATCCTCCAGGTCGATTTTCAGCTTTATATAGCAAGTGTCCCCGTCTTCATGCTCTTCGTAGCCGGTAAACGTCGGTTCGTCGTCAAGCTGCTCGCAGCGGTTCGTAATGCCGAAAGAGTACTTCGCTCTGCCAAAGTCAAAACCACTGTCTATGTTGTCAATAAAGTGATTCCTTCGGGAGAGGAGATACGATATTCCGTTTCTCATTTCTGCCACCTGTCCGGCGTTACCTATAATGAAGAAATAGTAAGGGGATTTGTCGCACACCTCTTTCCCGTTCTTGTCGAGGTAGTTGGATGTTGCCCCGACAAGGCTGACAGCCTTGCCGAATCTGCTGAGAATAGTGGCGATGTCAGTGCTGTATTGCGCCATTAGCACCTCGGGAGCAGCTGCGCCTACAGGGCTGTATTTCATGTCAGAAACCAGTACGGCTACTTCGCCGGCGTTTACATTCAGGCTGTCAATAATCGTCTGAAGCATCAATGGCACCTTGGTGGATGCTGCAGAAATAAACGAGCCTGTGTTCATCAGGGTCTGAAAATCATTCATGCCGACGCTGGCTCCTTGGCTGCCGTCATCTGTCAGTATGCACACGTTCTCTGCGCGTGCGGAATAGTAACTCATTACTTCCCACACGTCTGTCTTGAAGTCGGTCGGGCAGTTTGCCCTGAAATAACCGTTCATGCTGCCCGATACTTCAATGTAGAACTTTACATTTGATGGCTCCTGTAATTGGAACTCTTTTTTAGCAGGTTCCTTGACGAGCTCTCCATTATCAGTGAAATGAGGGTCATAATTGGTGTTTATTGTGCCACCGCATCCTGTAATGGAAGTAACAACAATTGCCATTATGCACAAAATCAATGTACATCGCATTTTCTTCTTCATATCCGTATGTCTCTAAATCGGTGTTTCTGATAGTTTACAGTAGTCGCGTGCGTCTTGTTGTCAACACTATCTGACTATCTAAAGACTTCCCTTTATTCGCCAGTTGTATTGCATCTGTCACGACTCACTTGATTCTACATGAAAGGAATGGCACAAAAAAAGCGTAGACCGCCCGTTGTCCGATCTACACTCTGAGGCCGTGAGAATTGCCCATACTGCTGAACGAACAACAGTATAGCCCACGCCGATATGAGAATATGACTTTCCCTTACGAGCGCACAATCCCACTTTCCCTTACGAGCAGTAGGTGTACGACCATAAGGGATGCGTATATAAACACATCCCATGGGCATCTACCGTTGCTAAGTTCGAGGCAGTAATTCCAGAAATTTCTCACGTTTCAGAGTGTCTGCTGAACTAAGCGTCTAGTAAACGCCTTAATTATGTCGTGCCTCTTTACCCACCCAACCTCCTTACTTGCAGGTGAATAACCCGCTGAGGCTCGGCGTGCGCTGAGGCGTGGAAAGCTTGGCATGAGGCGTACTTGTACGCCCAACCCATTTAATCCGCCATAAAATTACGGCTTTTTCTCCAAACAAAAGAAAGAGAATGGAACAAAATTTCGACATGACACGTTTTTGTTCCCATGTTTAGACATATTCTAAGACTTCGAGGCCGTTTCGGACTGACCCAAAAATCGTCCGGAATTAGTACAAACATAAAAAAAGTCAGCGTAACTTGTTGGATACAACTTGTTACGCTGACTTCTGCGGAGAGTACAGCACCGAGACCAAGGAAAGGGCGGTCAAAGCCCCTGCGTCCCAGGGCAAGCAGGCAGCGCTTTTCACGTCCAAGGGAGTGACAAAGCTCTCCATCACGGCGCACGGCGAGGCCTTCCGCTTCTACAAGGCCACGGAAAACGGTTTTGAGGAATGCGCCGCTTTGTGGGGCAAGGGCGCGTCCGTCGAACTTCTGGCGTTCAAGCGCGGAAGCGACTCCGACCCTTATCTCAAGGGTAAATTCGTCATCACCGGCATGGAGGAGACTGACCCCGCCAATGATGACGCCACGTGGACTATTGACCTGGAGAACGACGGCGAACCCGACATCTACCCAGGCAAGACAGCATAATAAGCAGGAGGGACGGGAATGAACGAAAAGAACAAAAAAGGGAAAGCCACGAACAACCTCATGGCTGTGTCAAGTCGCATGACTGTGAACGCCGGCGGGAAGGAGTACCCGTGTTATTTCACCATGGGCGCGGCTATCGCGTTCAGGGCCCTCACGGGCAGGGACACCACCGAGATGGAAAATGGCCTATCAGACTTCGCCATATACCTTTACGCGTGTTGTGAGTCGGCGTGTAGGCGCGAGAAGCTGGATTTCCCCTACAACAACATGATGGAGTTCGCCGACGAAATCGACGCCAACGAGCTCGCGCGCCTCTCAGAGGCGATGCTGGACACTGGAGGAGAAAAAAAAACGTAAGCGACTCCGAGGACAACCCCAGGACCATCACTGAGCTGCTTGGTTGGGCGTTGGGCGTCGGCGGGTTGGGGTTCGATGACTTCTGCCTGCTGACGCCCTTTGAGTTTCAGGCGGTCGTCGATGCGGTCTCAAATCACGACGACAACCAGCAGCGGGGGGCATGGGAACGGGCAAGAATCATCGCCTGCATGAGCCTCGCGCCGTGGTCGAAAAGCAGAGTAAGGCCGGAAGCCGTTCTGCCCCTGCCATGGGACAAAAAGAAAAAGATAGCAAAGAGAGAGAACTGCAACCCGCCGCGCGTGGAGACGAAAGAGGAAGCCAAAAAGCGCCTCGAAGAGCTATCGAAACGAGTACAACTGGAATAAGATGAGCGACACCGTAACCTATGACGAGAGCCATCCCTTCCAGGGAAAGGAGTTCACCGACGTGCTGCGTGCCATGGACGCACGGCAAATAAAACTCACGTTGAAGAGCGCCTACCGGAAGGAGGGTAAGAAGGTTAAGAAAATACTGGAACAAGTGGCGGCAAGCGCCACGGCAGCGAGTGGTCCCCATGCCGGCAGCACGCTAAGGCATGGCGCGGCAGTGGGAGCGACCGCCCGTGTCTACGTCTACAGGCAGGGAGGCGGCTTCATGATCGACGCCCGTGCCCGTGGGCGGAGTGGCGCGCAATACACCAACTCTGCGGGAGCCACCAAGCCGGTGCTCATGTGGGCAACGGAAGGAACGGCCGTAAGAGGCAGGACCAACTGGAGCGGCAAGGACGGCGGACACAAACGCCGCAGAGGTGCCTACCGAGGCAGGATGCCACGATACGACATCGTTGATCGGGCAGAAGCGCAAGCCGTCAGTTTCGTCGAGACCGACCTGCAAGGCGAGGTCGAGGCGGCAACGTGGAGAAGGGCGAAGACAATGGGGATGTGAGAGCCTTGAGAGTCAGAAGAAAGGCCAAAAGGAAGGGCCGTCCATGTTCCTGATCGCAAGCTCAATGTCGAGAGGAAGTATGACTATGGCGATAAGGAACGCGTATAACGCGGTCTTCGCGTCGTGAGAAAGCAAAGCTACGAAAAGCACCAGCAAGTCGATAAGGAGAATGGCGGCCAAGGCGCACCACACGCCCTTCATGATCTTCTTGTTCCGTTCCCTCCTTCTTTCCCTTTCTTCCGCTTTTCTTCCCATGACGCGCTATCTTTTCGGTTATTTCTCGCAAAAATAATCATTAAAAACGAATCCTTTGTAATGAAATAGGAAAAACATGGCAAAAGACATCAAATTTAACATAAGGCTCAACATCGACGGCAAGAACGTCGTCGTGCAAGCCTCGGAGAGTGTCAAGGAGCTCCAGCGCAACCTCACTGCGGCAAAGACAAGCAGTCAGAGGCTGAGCGCAGCCATGATCAAGGTCAACCAGACCACGCAAGCCTACACAAATATCAGCGGAGCGTTGAGCACGCTGGGCGGAATCATGAATGGCTACATAGCCAAGGCCAACTCGGCGGCGGAGGCGCAGACGAAACTCAGCACCATCATGCGCCAGCGCATGAGCGCGACCGACGCGGACACGGCGGCCATCAACAAGGCGGTGGCTGCACAGACGGCGCTTGGCATCGTTGGCGGCACGGTGCAGAAAAGCGGACTGCAACAGCTTGCTACGTTCTCCAGCCAACGGGCGACGCTTGAAACCTTGTTGCCGGCTATGAACAACCTCTTGGCGCAACAGAAGGGGCTGAACGCCACGAGCGAGGATGCGGTGGGCGTGGCGAACCTTATGGGCAAGGCGTTAATGGGCAACGTTGGTGCCCTGACAAGGGTAGGCATAACGCTTACGGACCACCAGAAAGAGCTCATTAAGACTGGCGATGAGTACACCAAGGCAACGACCCTTGCGCAAGCCATCACCGACAACGTGGGCAACATGAACGCCGAACTCGCCAAGACGGATGCAGGACAGGTGAAAAAGGCGCAAATGGCCTTCGCGAGCCTGCAAGTCACCATAGGGAAGGCCATCGCGCCATACCAGGAACTTATCACCATGTTCGGGCAAATAGGATTCGCTGTAAGTGGCGTGGCGCAGTTGCTTTCCGCCATGCGTGGCTTGGCGGTTGCCATGGGAGCGGCAACGTTGGCATCTTCCATCTGGCACGCGCGCACGGTAATGAGCACGGCCGTCACCAACTTGTTCTCCGCCGCGTTGAACGGTGCCAGCGTGGGAGCCACGACGCTGAAATTCGCCTTGCGCGGTCTCATGTCGGCCACCGTCGTGGGTGCAGCCATTACCCTGCTTGGAGTTGGCTTGGAGAAGCTAATCAACTATTTTACGAGCGCGAGCGACAAGTCCGGGCAGTTGAAGCAATCACTCAACGACGCGAGCGACTCCTTCGAGAAGCAGCGCGAGCAGGCACTGGCCCCGACACTTGCGAAGTACCAGGAATTGCAGGCCAAGTGGAAGGAGCTGAAGAGCGTGCATGAGAAGAACGAGCTCCTCAAGGCAAACAAGACGGCATTTGAGCAGCTCGGCGTGAGCATCAACAACGTGGGCACGGCTGAGGATTTCTTCGTCAAGAACACCAAGGCGGTGCAAGACGCGATGTATGCCAGGGCAGAGGCGGCAGCGGCGGCGTTGGCAGAGGAAGAGATGCGCAAGGCGTTGGCAGCTGAAGCCAAGGTGAAGGCCGACAGGCAGAAGGACAAGGCCAACTACAAGAAGCAAAACCACACGGGCAAGACGGGCAACGACCTTGCCGTCGACGCCCTGGTGGATAGCGGGGCAATAAAGGTGACCAGCAAGCGCACGCAAAGGGATGAAGCCGACCTGAAGAGTCACCAGAACGCCGCAAAGGGATGGCTGGACAGAAGCCGCGATGCCGCTAACAGGGCGAACAAGGGGCTGAAGCCATACCAACAGAAAACCACCACGGCGGGCACGGGCGCGCCGGCAAAGAGCACATCGAAGGGCAGCGGGAGCACGTCAGGGGTGGATAAGCAAGCGCTCCAAGGCTCTCTCGACTGGTACGAGCAGAAGATGCAGGCGTTGCGGAAACAGATGTACGCAAGCAACGACGAGGCGACGGCTGCGGGCCTTCAGGCGCAATACGAGGACTTGGAGGCCAAGAGCAAGGCCATGAAGCCTTTTCAGACTTCCTTTTTACATTTTGGCGGAGAGAGAGGGGTGGTGGACCTACCCCCTTTATTCGCCTTTATGTCCCTAGAAGTCAAAGACTTATGATAATATGTTTACCTTGCCACTTTGCGTCATAGTAATTAATCGGTAATTTTGAGCACTTTTTCACAGACTCGCCAGCCACTTCTTGCCACTTGGCGTCTTCATCCAAAGGAGAATCGCACCCGATACGACCATTGTCGAAACCAATATCAATCCTAAAATATTCATGCCTTGTCATTTTAAAATGTTTCTGCCTATCATGTAAAGCCATACGGTGCCAACTAACCCCGTAATCGTATAGACCGCGTCAGACGCGGTCGCATTCTTGAAGGCTGGCAAAATTCCGCTAAGCACGGTTGCCCCGAAAGTCAGCTTAGACATATCGAGGAAATACCCCGATAGCTTGTCTCGCCTTTGCTTGTCTTTCTCCTTCGTGTCGTTCGACTTACTTACCATACTCACTTTGCCGCTTGCTTATGATTCAATGATTCGCCAGCCACTTCTTGCCGCTTGGCGTGTTCCACCAAAGGAGAACGACCGCGCACGGCACCGTTATCATTAGAAGAAATACTACTGTTCCCATGTCTGTTTATTTTTTATTGTCGTTAATCAATTTTATTCCTATCGCGAAAAGGATGGCCGCTGACACAGTGCTGGACAAGTAGATGAACCACCTCACGTCCTCAAGGTCTTTCACGAGCGATGTCACGAACACGCCGGTGATGAAATACTTCGCTATGTCTATAAGCGCATTGCCGAGTTTCTCTTTCCACATGTCTTCCTATTAGCCATAACGCCCCTTACCGCTCGCTTATTATCTTTGTCAGCCTGTTTACCGTCTCTACCAGCTTTGAGATGCTCTCCTGTTGCTGCTTCATTATCTCCAGGCACTCCTTCACCCCCTCACCGTTCACCGCCCGAGCACCAGCACCCACCGCCTGGCTGCTGTGGGAGCCGTTGATGGCTGATGACGGAGGCGGCGCGGAATCGTCAGACGCAAGCATCGGACCCTCGCCGGTAAGGAGCCAGGATTGAGATAACCCAAAATGGTCTCTGAACTTTTCGGCAGTTTTTTTTCCAAAATCCTTTTTGCCAAGGAATAGCTTATTAACGTAAGCAGGGCTTACCTGCAATTGTTCTGCAATTGTTTTTTGCGTAATACTTTGATTGTCAAAGTATTGTCGCATTTCCGTTAATTGTCTTGTGTCCATGCCATGCCTCCTTATTAGTTAATAAATTTAAAAATAACCCTAAAAGGGTTCGGTTTGTTTGCAAGATAACCCTAAATGGATTATCTTTGCACCCGTAACCAACAAGTTGCCACCTTGTTTGCAGCAAAGGTAGGCAAAAAGGTTGAAAGTTAAACGTAAAACATCAAAAATATTAAGCCATGCTCAAATCAGAATTCACGGCAATTTGCCAACAGTACAACGCCGAGGCGTTCAAGGGCCTCACCGATGAGAACTACTGCAAGTACGAGTCACTCTACAATGAGCTCGACGACTTCGACAAGGAGGCTTACTGCAAGCTCTTGATGACCGACCTCCCGAGGCTGCTCGCCAATGCGGCTGGGGAAATCGGCATCCTGCGCGCAATGATCCAAGACCTGACAAGCGACAAGGAGAAGCTGACCCACGGACTCATTGAGGGCGGCGACTACGAGACGCTCGGCGAGGTCTACGACGCAAAGACCATCATCGGCATGAAGCTCGACTCCAACGACATGCTGACAAACGAGGAGATACAGTACGTCAAAGACAACTTGAAATGACAACGGCCATGACAGACAACAACGCAACCATCGCACCCGCCAGCATCGTGGAAAGCGTGCTGGAGAGGGTCAAGCAGACAGAGCGCGAAAGGGACAGGGCACTGAAAAACTACTACCGGAGCATGATGGGCCGCAAGGACGTGTCCTACTCACAGACGCAAGTGTGCCGCCTCGCGGTGGAGTTCCTCATGCGCAAAGGCTACACCGCGCCCACCACCTCAGAGGGCGTGCGCAAGAGGCTGGTAAAGCTGGGCGTGCTAAAGCCAGGGAAATGAGCAGCCACATCCCGCCGCCACCGTGCCGCGCTTGCACGCTCGCGCGCAACTGCATCAACGGCAGGTACTGCACCAAGGTAGCACGATACGTAAGCTACGACGTGCAGCCGCCCTGCCACAAGTGGAACCATTAAAAACCATTCACGATGAAAAACCAATCAGCAATCAGCAAGTGGCTCAACCAAGAGTCCAAGACATACTCCATCCTCTGCGGGGAACGATTCTCACGCCGTGAGGTCATAGTGGCTAATATCGTCACCATCGCCATGATCACCGTGGCAGTCGTGGCAGGTAGTGTACTCTCCTAATACCCGCGACCATGGCAGAGCTATCACGATACGAATACAAGAAGCTGGTCAACGACGTTGCCGACGCCGTCGTGGCAAAGCTCGCCAAGATGCATGAGCTCGCCAACGACCGACCGCGCTACGTGCCGATGAAGGAGGCAGCCGCCATCCTCTGCGTGACCGTGAGGTGGTTGCGCAAGCACAAGGAAGACTTCCCACACAAGAAGCTGGGCAACGGTGAGCCGTCAGGCCGCCTGCTGTTCCTCGAAGACGCACTCTACAAATACTTGCAGCAATGACAGACGGATGGATAAAGCTATACCGCAAAATCACCGAATGGGAGTGGTACACCGTGCCATCAATGGCCCACCTGTTCATCCACCTGCTAATCACGGCGAACCAGAAGGACAAGCGATGGAAAGGCATCACCATCAAGCGTGGGCAGCTGGTGACAAGCGCGACAAGCCTCGCGGGGCAGACGGGGCTTGCCAAGAGAACCGTGCTGCGGAATCTGGCTAAGATGATAGAGTCTGGCGAGTTGGTGAAGACCGAGGCGAAGAAGTGCTCAATTATCACCATCGTCAAGTTCGAGACCTACCAATCGGTGACATTTGTCACCGATAATGTCACCGATAATGTCACCGATAATGTCACCGATAATGTCACCCAACATAAGAATATAAAGAATATAAGAAAGAAAGAATTACTACAACCACCACCTACGCGCGAGGGGAATTCTGAAAAAAGATTTTATGAGGCGCTGAAAGGCTCGGTGGAGATGATGGGCGCCATGCAAGAGGCTTTCGGCGTGACCACGGACCGGTACTGGGCGCTGCTCGCCTCGTTCGACCGAGAGTGCGCCGCCAAGGGCACGGGGCACACCAACGTCGAGCACTACAAGCGCCACTTCTTCGACTGGACGCGGCGGCACGTGGAGATAAACGGGAAGGACGAAAGCAAGGACAAGGGCGGGAAGGCCACCGGAAACACGCGGTACCATAGCGATCGCGACGATGAGATACGCGACAACGTGAACAACGTGCTCGCAAAATACGGCCTCACGGCGGACGACGCGGGCTTCTAACGACAAGAACATGAACAACGGCATGAGCAACTACGACTACAACGACAACGGCAGGGCAAGGCTGCTGGAGAGGTTTCCCCACGGCAACGACCTGATGAGATGGGCGACGCCGGCCAACTGGGCACTGTTCGCCACCAGCGACTACACGAGGCTCGTTGGCCATACGTGCCCGCGCCTCTCAGAGCTGAAGGCCATCTACGGCATGACGACGCTCGCCGCCGACATCGTCTACCAGAACATCAGCAAGGTGGTATCCATGTCTTCCACGCGATTCGCCCCTGGCGACGGCGTGGTAAGGACTGCGTCCGACCTGTTCCTCGGACGCTACGGCAAGAGCTGCACCGTGTACATGATGATGACCTACTTCGCCAACTACCTGACCGACTACAAGAAGACCGTCAGCACCTTCGACCTCGGTGACCTGTTGTCAGGCTACCGCCAGTTCGAGGACAAGTGGAACGCCGCCATCGGCAGGCTAATGGACGCGCAATCGGCGGGCCAGGGACGAGGCTACGGCTCAGTGGTGACCGGCATTCCCGCCTTGAAGGACTTCATCCGCGGGGCAGTCAGCCAGCACGGGGTAGATGGGTACATCCAAGAGGGCACCCGCCCCTACGACCCCGAAAGCGAGGACCCGCAAGAGCGAATGCCACCCGAATGCGGCGGCCTCCTTCGTTTCGGCATCATAACGCCGGAGGAAGTCAAGGCGATCGCCGACGGGACGGCCGGCACGGCACCGCCAGGCGATACTGCTCTATCAGGTGACATGGCTCCGCAAGGCGGCATGGCTCCCGACGCGCCCTTCTAAGAGAAGGCACAAAAAAAGGGGTCAAAATTCCAAATTCGCGTGTGCAAAAGGGCGTCGGGTGGGTATAGCGGTAGGGGTGGGGTGTTTTTTCTGAAGGCACCCCCCATCGGCAAGAAAAACAGTTACAAACAACATAAACACAACACAATCAAATGGAAATCAAATTCAAAAAGCTAAGGGTTAAGAACTTCAAGGGCGTGGCAGACCTGACCATCGAGTTCCAGCAGGACGCGACCTGCATCATGGGCGCGAACCACACGGGCAAGACAACGACGGCGGATGCTATCAACTGGGTGCTGTTCGACAAGAACAGTCAAGGCCTCACGGCTTTCGGCATTGACCCGAAAGACGGGGACAACAACATCATCCACCACCTCGACAACAGCGTGGAGCTCACGATGGACGTGGACGGCAAGGAAACTGTATTGGCGAAGACACGCAAGGAGACATGGGGCAAGCCACACGGACAAGACGGGGAAGTGCTCACGGGCCACATGGTGGACTGCCTCATCAACGGCGAGAGGGTGACCGCAACCGATTACAAGTCGTTCATCAACGCCATCTGCAAGGAGAGCTTGTTTAAGGCCGTGACCTCGCCCGAATACTTCCTAAGGCTCACGCCTGACAGTCAGCGCGCGTTGCTCGTGAAGATGGTAGGCGCAAAGGGTCTGGCAGCCGTGGCCGACAGCGACAACGAGTTCAAGGCATTGCTTGGCAAGATTAACGGCGACAACGAGGAAGCCATAGACAAGTACCGCAAGCATCTGGCCTACTCCATGAAGGAAGTGCGACAGCAGCTCATGGCCATGCCGCCACGCATCAGCGAGAACGCCGACATCATCAACAGGATCAAGGCGGCCGGCACCAACTTCGACTTCACGCGTCGGCGCATCGAGGAACTCGACAAGGGCGTCAAGGACTACGACAAGCAGTTGGCCGACGCTACCGCCGTCATAAACGCCGACTACGACAAGCGCGCGGCGAAACGCAAGGAGATAAACGACTGCCGCCGCGAGATGACGCGGATAGAGCTGCGCTACGATGACATGAACGCGAAGGCCAAGGCCGACCAAAAGGCAGAGGTGCGCCAGATCGAAGCCGACTTGAAGGGCATGCAGTTCATGGTTGACGAGGCACAGAACGCGTCGGAAAGATACCGCAAGGCCCTCGGCGACATAGCGCTCCAGAAGGACGACTTCCGCAAGCGTTGGCAAGAGGTAGAGAGCATGGAGTTCGCCATGGGCGACGATGATGACAAGTGCCCCACGTGCGGCCAGCTACTGCCCGACGACATGCGTGAGCGCAAGCGCGAGCAACTGGAGAAGAACTTCAACCTCGCCAAGGCGGCCAGGCAAGACAAGCTCGACGCCGAGGCCGCGCAAATCAAGGAAAAGCAGCAACGCCTGGAGGCACTCTTGGAGACTTGCAGGCAAGAGTCCGAAACCCTGAAGCCGGAAATCGAGGTCGCAAGGCAACGCCTCGAAGGCGCCCAAAGCGTGAAGGTGGAGACGCAAGACTTCCGCAACGATCCCGACTGGAGCGCCGCATCCGCGAAGATTGACCAACTGCAAGCAGAGCTCGACAACATGGGCACCGTCGCCGACGACTCGAAGTCCATTATCGAGAAGAAGCAGCGCCTCATGGCCACGCGCGACGAACTCTTGAAAACACTTGCCACAGAGAGCGAACTGAAGGAGCGGGAACGGCGCATCGAGGAACTTGAAAGGCAGCAGCGCGACCTCACTCAACAGCTCACCGCCTTGGAGCGTGAAGACAGTACCGCCGAGGCGTTCGAGCACGCCGCCATCGCCGACCTTGAAAGGCGCGTCAACGAGCTCTTCCCTACCGTCCGGTTCAAGATGTTCGAGACGCTCATCAACGGCAACACGCGCCCCACGTGCCAGCTCACCCTTCACGGCGTGCCTTACCGCGACCTCTCCAACTCGGAGAAGATACTTGCCGGCCTCGAATGCGTCAGGGCAATGCAGCGGCACGCCAACGTACACGCGCCGGTCATCATCGACAACTGCGAGAGCGTGAACCGTTTCCCCGACAACATCGGGTGCCAGCTCATACTGCTCTACGTCTCCACCGACAGGCAACTGACCATAGTAAAGAACTTTTAATCATAAATCACAATGACAGAAACAACAAACCAACCAACAACAACAGCCGTGCAGGCCACATCACAGAACGCCACGGCACTCCGTAAGAAACAGGAAGACATCGCCACGCAAGTGCTCGACCGCGTGGGCGAGATGGAACAGGCGGGCGCGCTTGTCCTACCCAAAGGCTATCACGCCGGCAACGCCCTCAAGAGCGCATGGCTCTACCTTCAGACCATCGAGGACAAGGAACACCACAAGGCCGTCGACACCTGCATCAAGGGCAGCATCGCCAACGTGCTCCTGGAGATGGTCATCCGCGGCGAGCACCCCATGAAGCACTGCTACTTCATCCCCTACGGCAACCGGCTCATCTTCATGGAGAAGTACACCGGAAAGCTCATGCGAGCCAAGCGAGACACAGAGATTGCGGAGGTCAACGCCAACGTCGTGCGCGAGGGCGAGGAATTCGTCTACACCGTCGACAACCACGGACTGCTCCAGCTCGTGAGCCACAAGCCTACCTTCCAGACGATGGGCAAGCCTATCGTCGGAGCCTACGCTGTGGTCATCAACAAGGACGGCAGCACCCGCCTGGAGGTCATGACCATGGAGATGATTCAGAAGGCATGGAACCAAGGCGGCTTTGGCGACAAGGACCGTCAGACAGGGGTGCATCGCAACTTCACCGACCAGATGTGCAAGAAGACGGTCATCGCCCGCGCCTGCAAGATGTCGCTGGAGTCAACGTCCGACCGAGACGATGATGACGATGAAAATGACCTCGGCTTCGCGCCGGCGCAACCAAGCCAGGCCGAGGCCATAGAGCAGCCAGCCGCCAAGGCAATAGAGCACCACGACTCCTTCGAGGCAAACGCCGACTACGAGGAAGTGGAGCCGACGCAACCAGACTACGGCACCATGGGCGCGCCTCAGACGGAAAAGCCTAACCGTAAGTGCCCCATCTGATGATGACGCTCACGGTTATCGGTTCCGGCTCAGCCGGCAACTGCTACATCCTGCAAAACGAATCGGAGGCCCTTGTCATCGAGGCGGGGTCCCCGTTCGACAGGACGGTGAAGGCGGCGCTCGGGTGGAACGTCAGCAAGGTCGCGGCGCTCATCGTCTCCCACCGGCACGACGACCACGCCAAGTTCGCGTGGCAGTACGCCGAGGCAGGCTTCACCACCCTCGCCTCAAGCGATGTCATCGCCAACTGCCACCTGTCCGGCATCCGGTGTGTCACCGCAATTCGCCCGGGCACGTGGTACGGAGTGGGAGGCTTCAAGCTGCTCCCCTTCCCCTTGCGCCACTTCAACACCGACGGCTCAGCCTGCCCCACGCTCGGATTCCTCATCCACCACCCTGATTGCGGGCGCGTCTGCTTCTTCACCGATTGCGAGAGCTTCACCCGTGAGGTGCAGACCGACGACGGCCTGAGGTTCGTCCCCTACGACTTCCCCAACGTCGCCCACTGGCTCATGGAATGCAACTACGATGATGCCATCATCAACCGCTCAAAGCATATCCCCGACTTCGTCAAGGACCGCATCAAGCATTCGCACATGAGCCTGCGCAACACGCTGAAGGTAGCCAAGCGGGTTGACCTCAGCCAGACACGCGAAATCCTGCTCATCCACATCTCCGACGGGAACGCCGACGACCGCAAGTTCGTGCGAGAGATACGGGCAGCCACCGGGAAGCGTTGCTACGCCGCACACGCCGGACTCAAAATAGACTTCACACTTTAACCACAAACAAACAAGCAAACATCATGGGTTTAGCAATGAAAACGCCACGGGTCATTCAGGCAGTGTTCCACGACCACGACGGCAACGACATCGCGCACGACTACTACCTCGACGCCACATGGATTACTGCGCTCTGCGAGAGGCACGGCGCCTTCAATATCATCGGCCCCTACATCCGCCGGGCGATAGAGTCAAAGCGCAAGCAGTGCATCGAACGCTACGGCACCGAGTGGGGCGCCGACGTGGTGCAATCTGGCAAAAAGAGAGGGAAAATAAAACGCAAGGCCGACGAACCAAGCGAATGACCTCACCTCGCTTACAGAAATGCGGTAAAAATCGTGTGAAACCGCAAGGACGCACGATTTACCGCAAAGAGAAAAACAACGCGAAAATAGCAACTTAAAACAAGAATACAAAACATGGGTAGAACTTCATTAGCAGAAGCGGCTGATACTCGCAAAAATCATCCTCACGGATTATACGTGACGGCAACCAGTGTATATCGCCCCAAGCCCACCAAGCGCCAAATCCCCGAGGCAACCCTTCGCCGCTTCGTCGACTCAGCCGCGCAAGTCTCGTCGTTCGTCAAGCTCATCGACGGCACGGCAAACAACGCCGCATGGGCGGCATGCCTCGACGCATACGAGCTCCTGAAGCCGCTCAAGCGCTTCAGCCGGCAAGTCAAGGGAGGCGGCACGGCAGGCGACAGCTACAAGCGCTGCTTCAAGGCACTCAAGAACTACCAGCGCGCCCTCATCTACGCATCCAAGAACCGCTTCTTCCACGTCGCCGACATGGACGCTGGTACGCGCAACTTCTACGCAAAGGGCATGACCGATGAAGACTACTACGACTTCTGGGCATCATTCGGCTTCAAGGCATATCAGACCAACAAGGCGTTCTTCACGTGTCTCGTCAACAAGCTCCGCATCATCTACGAGCGTGGCGGCATCAAGGACGCCGAGGCGGCGGCATGGAGCATGGGCGCTTACATGTCGCTCAGCGTGGCTACCGAGTGCCATGCCGATGTGGTCAAGGCAGTGTCTAACCAGTGGACCGCCTACCCCGCCCGTGAGTGGGAACGGATATTCAAGCCCTTCAACCTCTCTCACGTCGAGAAGCTATGGGGCGACGCCCACCGCGACTGCTTCCCCGAGCTCGACAAGCTGGAGTTCTCCGACGCCGAATACCAGAACGTCAAGCTGTCCTTCATCCAGTGGGGGGAAATGCTCGTCAAAGGCAGGAACCTCACGCAAAGCCGCATCGACACCATCGCCGACTACACCGACGACATCTTTCGTACCAAGGGTTGCGCCAAGAAGGCCATCCAAGAGCT
Organism: uncultured Prevotella sp.; assembly: GCA_963639565.1. Lineage (GTDB taxonomy): Bacteria > Bacteroidota > Bacteroidia > Bacteroidales > Bacteroidaceae > Prevotella. The sequence continues at coordinate 24,278 of CAVHWJ010000005.1, forward strand.
CACCGACTCCGAATTGTTCCAATTATAACCAAACGCACAAGCCATGAAGATAACGTACAATTCCTACCGCGACGTCACCCGCCTCGCCAAGGAGGCGTTCAAGGGCCTCTTCCTTGGCCTCACCCGCTCCTTGTGGGCAATCCTCCTGCTCATCATCAACACGGCGGTTTTTGCCTATCGCAAGGCGGCGCAAGGCATCAAGAGTCACCCGATGGCAACCGTCATCGTCCTGCTCTTCATCCTCGCCATCTCCAACACCGTCAACTACGTGCGCATGAAGGTGAAGCTCACCACCGCCGAATGGC
>CAVHWJ010000006.1:0-1375 GCA_963639565.1 uncultured Prevotella sp.
GTTCATGCCTGGCACCACAACTTCGGCTGCTCGCAGTTGAGCGAGGACCACGAGAACACGCGCAAGGTGCTGCGCGACATAGTGCTCCACCCCAACGCCGGCGGCGTGCTCGTGGTGGGTCTGGGCTGCGAGAACAACCAGCCGGACAAGTTCGAGGAACTGCTCGGCGACTACGACAAGGACCGCATCAAGTTCATGGTGGTGCAGAAGGTTGAGGGCGACGAGGCTGAAGAGGGCATGAAAATACTGCGTTCGCTCTACAACCTCGCCAAGGAGGACAAGCGCACCGACTGTCCGCTCAGCGAACTGCGCATCGGCCTGAAGTGCGGCGGCAGCGACGGTTTCAGCGGCATCACCGCAAATCCGCTCGTGGGCGAGCTGTCAGACTTCATCGTGGCGCAGGGCGGTACGTCAATCCTCACCGAAGTGCCGGAGATGTTCGGCGCGGAGACGATACTGATGAACCGCTGCAAGACACAGGAACTCTTCAACGAGACGGTGGAGCTTATCAACGACTTCAAGGAATATTTCCTCAGCCACGGCGAACCCGTGGGCGAGAACCCTTCTCCGGGCAACAAGGCCGGCGGTATCTCCACCCTCGAAGACAAGGCTCTGGGCTGCACGCAGAAGTGCGGCAGGGCACCGGTGAGCGGCGTGTTAGGCTATGGCGACAGACTGAAAGTAAAGGGACTGAACCTGCTGTCGGCTCCGGGCAACGACCTCGTGGCCTCTACGGCTCTCGCGGCCGCAGGATGCCAGATTGTGTTGTTCACAACAGGCCGCGGAACTCCGTTCGGTACGTTCATCCCCACGATGAAGATTTCCACCAACAGCACCCTCTACAAGAACAAGCACAACTGGATTGACTTCAATGCCGGCGAACTTGTGGAAGGCACCGACATGGCGGCTCTCGTGGACAAGTTCATCGACAAGGTTATCGCCGTGGCGAGCGGCGAGAAGACCTGCAACGAGAAGAACGGCTACCGTGAGATTTCAATCTTCAAGAACGGCGTGACACTCTAAGCGAGTTATATATAAAGGTGCGGGAAGTTGCGGCGCGGGCGTTTCAACTTCCCGTCTTTATATGTCCGTTTTACGACGTAATTTATATACGATTTGCAGACTATATTTATTTGATTTGCAAACTAATAAAAAAAACGTAACCGAAACAAGTTATCTGAAGCATGAACCATAAGCAAGGACTCATAGCGTTTTCGCCTTTTCTCTTCTTTGTGGCGGTGTATCTCGTGTCGTCAATCGTGGCTGGCGATTTCTACAAACTGCCGATAACGATAGCGTTCGTGCTGTCGAGCATGTACGCCATCGCTATCTTCCGCGGCAAGAGCATGAAGCAGCGCATGGAGATATTCTGCCA
>CAVHWJ010000006.1:1667-4220 GCA_963639565.1 uncultured Prevotella sp.
TTCTTCGGCGACAACCTGTCGTTCATCTCCGACACCACAATCGTGGCGACGAGCACGCAGGGTTGCCGGCAGAAGGACAAGTTCATCGTCAATTCCTACACCACCGTTCCCGTAGCCCTCGGCGTAATGGCGGCATACCTCGTGGTGGGCAGCGGCGTGGAGGCTCCGGCAGTCGTACCTGAGGTGAACTACGTTAAGATACTCCCTTACCTCATCGTGATATGCAGCGCGCTGGCCGGCATCGACGTGCTGGTGGTGCTCACAATGGGGATTTTGTCCACGGGCGTCATCGGCATGGCTTACGGCTGTTATGATTTCTTCGGATGGTGCAGTTCGATGGACAAGGGCATCAAGGGCATGGGCGAACTGATAGTGGTGACGTTCCTCGCCGGCGGACTGCTCAACATCCTCGCCAAGAACGGGGCGTTGGACTATCTCATCGGCCTTGTGACCAAAAGGATAAAGGGCAAGCGGAGCAGCGAACTGACGATAGCGATGCTCGTGAGCCTGGTGAACGTTTGTACGGCAAACAACACCGTGGCGATACTCACCGTGGCTTCGATAGCCAAGAAGATAAGCGACCGCTACGGCGTGGACAGCCGCAAAAGCGCGAGTCTGCTCGACACGTTCTCGTGCTGCATACAGTCGGTATTGCCCTACGGCGCACAGATACTCATGGCCACGGGACTGGCCGGCGTGAGCGCGTTCGCAATCATCAAAAACCTGTATTACCCGTTCGCGCTGTTTGTTGTTTCCCTTATAGCGATATTCGTCAGATACCCTAAAAAATTCAGCTGACATGAACATTATATTGAGAAATCTCCTCGCCCTCGCCTCCGAAGGGGCTTTCGGCACGGCGGCAACGGTAGCCCCCATGTCGGATTTCAAATGGGACGTGCTTTATAAACTGGCGGTGATCGAAGACATCGCGCCATATATATATAAAGGTGTAACCGCCCACAGGGACGACCCCAACACGAACGTCCCCGCGGAGGTAATGGCGCAGTTGGAGAAGGCGCAGTTCAACAACCAGGACGGCATCACCGCGTCGTTCGACCTCAACGACACCGAGGGGCAAGGCCTGACATACACCGTGAAGCGGTACATACTGAAAGACATCGTTTACAAGGAGCGTCACAGCATCGACACGTCGAAAATATCGCTGGACTTCCTTTCAGTGGTGCTCCAGAACACCAACCTCATCCTGCGCAACGGCATACGGCTGAGGGGGATAATAGAAATCGGACTGTTCCTGAGAACCAAGGGGCAGTTCGTTGATTTCGTCAAGGTGGAGGCATGGATTCGCCGCTTGAAACTCCGCCGCATGGCGTCGCTGCAGGCAAGCGTGCTCACGGGCGTGTTCTCCTTCGGCACAGACGAGTTCCCCTACATAAGGAAATTCGAGAAGAGGGGGCGGCGGCTAACCCAAAAGTCGCTGGAGAGGATGGCGAAGGCCAACAGGCTCGAACGCACGTTCAGCAAATACAGCATAGTGAATTTCATTAAATACTACCGCTACTCTCATTCCGAGGCACTCTGCAAAGCCGTGTCGAACACGCTGAGAAGTCTTTCGGAAATAGAGGAATAACTAAATTTTTATAATTTATTTTGCTCTGCGAGCATAATGGATTACCTTTGCAGATTATGAGCAAATTCGTTTTACACACATTGATATATCTGTCTTTCATCTTGTTAGCCGCAATCCCTGCCAAGGCGCAGCAGTCCGACTCCTACGTGCAGTGCGAGGACACGTGCCGCCATATCCACGGCATCGACCTCAGCCGCTATCAGGGGGAGGTGTTCTGGGAGGCCGTGGGCGACAACAGCAAAATGGCGTACGTTTATCTCAAGGCCACCGAAGGCGGCACTATCGTAGACCCCACCTATAAGAAGAACATCGAACTTGCCCACAGGTACGGGCTGAAAGTGGGTTCCTACCATTTCTTCCGCCCCAAGACAGACCTCGTGCAGCAAATGGAGAATTTCAAGGCGCAGTGCCGGCCGGGCGACCAGGACCTGATACCGATGATTGACATCGAGACTACCGGCGGACTTGGCTCTGAGGAGTTCTGCGACTCGCTGATGAAATTCCTATCGCTCGTGGAGAAGGAATACCGGCAGAAGCCGCTGCTCTATACAGGCACTAATTTCTACAACAAGCACCTTAGGGGAAAGATTGACGACTACAAGCTGATGATCGCGCAGTATTCGTCGCGCACACCCGAACTCGCCGACAAACGCGACTACGACATGTGGCAGTACACCGCCAAGGGGCGCATCAACGGCATCAACACGTATGTGGACAAGAGCATGTTCATGGGCAGACACAGCATGAGGGAGATACGCTACCGGCACAGGTGAACGCCCCACGCTTTTGACTAATTGCATCAGAGAAACAAAACAAAAAAAAGATAAGAATATGGCTATCATAAAATGTCCGGAGTGCGGTCACCAAATCAGTGACATGGCCTCCACCTGTCCCGCCTGTGGCGTGAAGATTGCAAACAATATCGTGAAATGTCAGCACTGCGGCAACGTGTATATCAAGGGGCA
>CAVHWJ010000006.1:4545-6283 GCA_963639565.1 uncultured Prevotella sp.
TCCATTCAGGCGCACCTCAAACTGTTGCAGATGAACGACACGGAGTGGACCAACGCCCTCGTAAGCAACTCCAAGTCAGCCATTCAGCAGTATCTCGACAACCACCCCAACAGTCTGCACAAGGCGGAAGCCCTGCACAAGATTGACTCCATCGACTGGGCGCAGTGCGGCAGACAGAACACTCCCGAGGCTTATCAGACATACCTCTCCGATCATCCCGAGGGGGAGCACGTGGTGGACGCGCAGGAACAGCTCGACAAGCTCAACGCCACCACGGTGAGCGCGGACGACAGACAGGTGGTGAACGCCGCCTTCCAGCAGTTCTTCAAGGGGATAAACAACAATGACGAAATGGGCATCACCTCCGCCGTGAGCAGCACGCTCAATTTCCTCACCAACGCCAACGCCACCAAGCAGGACGTGATAACCTTCCTACACAAGCTGCACAAGGACGACGTGAGGTCGCTGACATGGCGCGCCAACAACGACTACAAGATCCAGAAAATCGACAAGGGCGACAACACCTACGAATATGACGTGGACTTCACCGTGGACGAGTCTATCAGCAACATCGACTCCAGCAAGGACGCTTTCAACCAGTACCGCGTGAAGGGACATATCGACTCCGACGGTAAAATATCCAGTCTGCAACTCACGAAGATAGGCTGACGGAGAACGCCTCTTAAATGAGTTCCACTGAACTTCGGGTGATTTTCACCAGCGACATTCACGGTTGCTTCTTTCCTTTTGACCTTGTGAAAAGGAAGGAAGCAACCGGTTCTTTGTCACGCGTAAGCACTTACGTAAAACGCCTGCGCCAAAAGTACGGCGAGAACCTTATCCTCCTCGACGGCGGCGACATCCTGCAAGGGCAGCCCACCTGTTATTATTCCAATTTCATTAGCCCCACCCTACCCAGCCTCGCAGCGTCGGTGATGAACCGTCTCGGCTACGACGCGATTGCTATCGGCAACCACGACATTGAGACCGGGCATGGCGTTTATGACAAGTTCCGCAACGAGATTGTCTGTCCCGTGCTTGCCGCCAACGTGGTGCGCACGGACAACGGCGAACCGTATTTTCCGCCTTATACTATAATGGAACGCGGCGGCGTGAAGATTGCCGTGATCGGAATGACGACGCAGGGCGTGCCGTGCTGGCAGGACAAATCCCTGTGGCAGGGCATGGAGTTCCGCGACATAAAGGAGTGTACCGCATCTTTGGTTTCCCTACTTAGAGAAGAAGAACACCCGGACTTGGTTATCGGGATTTTCCATTCGGGACTAAAAGGCGGACTTGTCACAGGGCGTTACAAGGAAAACGCCACAATGGAAACGGTCTGCAATACCGAAGGGCTTGACCTTGTCCTCTTCGGGCATGACCACAAACTGTTTTCCGGCAACCTGAGAAACCGCAAGGGCGACGACGTGCAGTGCGTCAATCCGTCGAGCGACGGCGATTTTATCGGGGACATTACGATTACCATTGAAAAGACAGACGGCAAGGGCGAAACCAGCCTCAACGTCAAGAAAGGAATCAAAGGTTCACTGATCAATCTGAAAGACGTTGCGCCCGACGCGGATTTTCTCGATGCCTTTCATTCGGAATACCGCATGGCGGAAGATTTCCTTAACCGACGCATCGGCGCAGTGGCAGAGGATGTAAGGCTAATGGACTGCCATTTCGGCGACGCGCCGTTTTCCGCTTTCATCCACAAAATCCAACTTGAAGTGTCGGG
>CAVHWJ010000006.1:6536-9022 GCA_963639565.1 uncultured Prevotella sp.
AACCTCGTGTTCAACTTCGACACCGCCGCCGGCATCGACTATACGGTGGACGTTTTTCGCCCCAAGGGAAAAAGAATCAACATCATCTCCATGAGCGACGGACGGCCTTTCAGCCTTGAAGCGTGGTACACCGTTGCCATGCACAGTTACCGTGGCAACGGCGGTTCCAATTTCCTCACCTCGGGCGTCGGCATACCGTTTGAAGAACTGCCGCATAGAACCGTTTTCAAGAGCGCGCACGGGCAGCGGCAGTATATCATCCGTGAGTTCGGGAAACACCAAACAGTAAAAATGGAAAAGATGAACAACTGGAAATTCATCCCCGAAGAATGGGCCGCCAACGCCATTAGCCGGGAGAGAAAGGAACTGGCATGCTTTTTGTAAATAGCAAAATAAAACGACGGAAGTCGCTTTAACACTAAACAAAACAATTAAAACCAAAATATTATGGCACAAAAAGGCAATATTGGAGTGACAACCGAGAACATCTTCCCGGTAATAAAGAAATTCTTGTATTCTGACCATGAGATATTCCTGCGCGAGATGGTCAGCAACGCGGTTGACGCCACGCAGAAAATGAAGACCCTCGCCGAAAAGGGCGAATATAAGGAGGAATTAGGCGACCTCACTGTGCATGTGAGCCTCGACACAGAGAAGGGTACGCTGACCATAAGCGACCGAGGCATCGGTATGACCGAGGAGGAGATTGACCGGTATATCAACCAGATAGCCTTCTCCGGCGTGAACGATTTTCTCGACAAATACAAGGACAACGCCAACGCCATTATCGGACACTTCGGACTTGGTTTCTACAGCTCGTTCATGGTGAGCAAGAAGGTGGAAATCATCACCAAGAGCTACAAAGACGGCGCAAAGGCAGTGAAGTGGAGCTGCGACGGAAGTCCGGAATTTGAAATCTCCGAGGCGGAGCGAGACAGCCGCGGTTCTGACATCATCCTGTATATCGACGACGACTGCAAGGAATTCCTCGAAAAGGCGCGCGTCGAGACGCTCCTCAACAAATACTGCAAGTTCCTGCCAATCCCCGTGGCTTTCGGCAAGAAGACGGAGTGGAAAGACGGCAAACAGGTGGACACCGACGAGGACAACATCATCAACAACGTGGAGCCGCTCTGGACAAAGACGCCGAGCACGCTGAAAGACGAGGACTACAAGAGTTTCTACCGCACTCTCTATCCCATGCAGGACGAACCGCTCTTCTGGATTCACCTCAACGTGGACTATCCGTTCAACCTCACGGGCATCCTGTATTTCCCCAAGATAAAGTCGAACATCGACTTGCAGCGCAACAAGATACAGCTCTACTGCAACCAGGTGTTCGTCACCGACCAGGTGGAGGGCATCGTGCCGGAGTTCCTCACCCTGCTCCACGGCGTAATCGACTCTCCCGACATCCCGCTGAACGTGAGCCGCAGCTATCTGCAGAGCGACAGCAACGTGAAGAAGATTTCCACCTATATCACAAAGAAGGTGGCAGACCGCCTGAACAGCCTGTTCAAGGAGAACCGCAAGGAGTTCGAGGAGAAGTGGGACGACCTCAAGCTCTTCATCAACTACGGTATGCTCTCGCAGGAGGATTTCTACGACAGGGCAAAGGATTTCTGCCTCTTCAAGGACGTGGACGGAAAATATTTCACCCTCGAAGAATACAAGACGCTCATCAAGGACGCGCAGACCGACAAGGACGGCAAGCTCGTATATCTCTACACCACCAACAAGGACGACCAGTTCACATACATCGAGGCCGCCAAGGCGAAGGGTTACAGCGTGCTGATGTTCGACGGACAGCTCGACACGCCATGCGTGAACATGTTTGAGCAGAAGTTCGAGAAGTCAAGCTTCACCCGTGTGGACAGCGACATCATCGACCGCCTCATCGTTAAGGAGGACGCGAAGAAGAACGAGTTGAACGCCGAGGAGACTGACATTCTGTCAGCCACGTTCCGCACCCAGCTGCCCAAGATTGACCGCATGGAGTTCATCGTCGAGGTGCAGCCCATGGGCGAGGACAACACTCCGGTGGTCATCACGCAGAACGAGTATATGCGCAGGATGAAGGACATCAGCCGTTATCAGAGCGGAATGAATTTCTACGCTCAGATGCCCGACTCTTACAGTCTGGTTCTCAACAGCGAGCACCGTCTCGTAAAGGAGGTTCTCGATGAGAGCAAGAAGGCGTGTGAGGCGGAGCTTTCTCCCGTGGAGAGCGAGATAAAGGGCTTGCAGGCACGTCTCGCCGCCCTCAACCAGAGCCGCAAGGACAAGAAGCCCGAGGAGGTGACGCAGGAGGAAAAGGACGATATGCAGAACACCGAAAAGAGCTTGCAGGAGCAGCGTGACAAGAAAGAGCAGATTATCAAGACGCACGCCGCCGACAACAACGTTGTTCACCAGCTCATCGACCTCGCCCTTCTCCAGAACGGCATGCTGAAAGGCGCGTCCCTCAACGCTTTCATCAAGCGTTC